>NZ_MCUF01000056.1:0-71076 GCF_002873615.1 Shewanella sp. 10N.286.51.B7 | reverse complement strand
TTAGGGCTTTTTCGTGTCTGGCGTTTATAGCCCTATCACTTCTTGTTTATAGAGAGTGATATGGCTTTTTGTATATAAAATATTCTAACTAGTTGTTGTGGCGTCGCAGACTTTTACAAAAATAGTCCGCCTTAGCTTCGCGTTCGTAAGCTCACGGCTATCACCGTACTCACCCACAAACACAAAGACGAAAGCCTCCTTGAAAGACGAGGATTTTTCGTTTGGATGTTTCAAAGAAAGGTAATATGAACTGTATATTTACCCACTAAAGCAGCTACATTTTAATTTTCCCTTGTTAAAACTGGTAATGTAGCGCATATAAGACATATGTGGGCTCTCTAAAGTTGTCGGTAGGCTTGTCATTAGGCAGGTTGCTAGTTTGTCGTTAATTAGTGAAAGGCCGCTCAGCCAGTATTACGAAAAGCTCAACAGCTTTGTTAGGGGGGGGCTGAAATATTTATTCCTTTCCTTTGCGCCTTAATCAATACATTCTCTTCACAATAACGCGGACTAAGAATGTACTTAATAAAAGCGAAGACACTAATGTTCTCATATCTTGTGTTAGCCGCTTAGTGCCGTTCAAACATGATCTAATCGTATGCTTACGGCTTTTCTCGTTTTTGTTAATTCAACAATAAAACTTTCGATATTGTATTCCTCCATTAAAATTAGAGTCTGTTAACATTTGAAAGTATGTGATCTGTTGCAGTACAAATAGCGTATTTAAGTTTGATGTCTGCGTATATGCTAAAATGGATTATTTATCGCTATATTTGGCTGAAAAACCCACAGTCAGTGCGTTTGTGATAAATAATGCTTTACCTTTCGCAGTGGTTTTAGCATAATGCATTCCGTCAACAGGGGTATAGTTCCAATTGGTAGAACAGCGGTCTCCAAAACCGATGGTTGCGAGTTCGAGTCTTGCTACCCCTGCCAAATTTAGAAAAAGCCGAGCATTAGTTCGGCTTTTTTGTATCTGTAATTTATATAAATAGCTTATCCTATGAGGTGTCAAGCCAATCTAGCTTTTTATAATATTAAGTCATATAACCTACATTAAGTTACCTTTCAATTAGTAAAAACAACACGCTGTTTGGTTTTATAGGTGTAAAATAGAAACACTATCCTTAAGTAAGGTACTTCATGCAATTTATTCCAATCGATAAGCCGCAATACCGTAAGCGTCTTAATGTGTTGCTCATTTCATTAGTCGCTTCTCTAACGATACTTTCATTAGCTTTCGGCTCAATATTGATTCAATTTTTTGGCAGTGATGAGTTAGTCAGAGGTGAACCAACAGGGCATTTTCACCTTAATCTTATCGGTGTGTTACTTGCTGTTGTAAGCTGCAGTTTGGTGATGAATGCGATTAAAACTAAGCCTTACATGAAAGAGATTTATTGGGTATGGCAAGTTAAGCAATTACAGAACCGCATCTATCGAAAATTGAAGAAAGTGCTCGCTGCGGCAAAAGAAAACGATGTTGATGCGATTACAATTTTACTTTACTACTATCACAGTCAAAAGAAGGTGTATGAGCTAGATAATAACACTTTGACCATGGTAACTGTTGATAGTGATATTAGAAGAATAGAGGCACAAATTGCTGATTTAAACTTAACTATCACCCTTGATGATTTCTCCACTGATTTACTCGAAGAACTTTAATTGATGGGCTTTAATCACTCTAAAGTAGAGTAGGAACAATATATTTCTTGGTTCAGATAAAACAGCCTATCAATTGCTTGATAGGCTGTTTTTATAATGCTTTAAAAATGTGATATTCAGCTGTTACAGAACAATAAGCTCAACACGGATATTGCCACGTGTCGCATTTGAATAAGGGCAAACTTGATGGGCTTTTTCAACTAGTGCTTCAGCTTCATCTTTTGTCATACCTGGTAGGGTGACTTTAAGTTCGACATCGATAGCAAAACCGACGCCAGCTGTATTAGCCCCAATACCTACTGTGGCTTCAACTGAAAGGTCTGAGCTCAATATTTTCTTTTCTTGGCCGGCAACAAATTTCATCGCGCCAATGAAACAAGCTGAATAACCTGCTGCAAATAGTTGTTCTGGGTTTGTTCCTTCACCACCTGCGCCCCCTAGCTCTTTAGGGGTACTAAGATTAACTGATAGCTTATTATCAGATGATACTGATTTTCCGTCTCTGCCGCCTGTAGTTGTTGCTGTTGCTGCGTATATGATATCCATTGAAAACTCCTAATCGATTTAATTCTATATTGATAATGAGTGACTCAATTGGATACTCACTATCCATTGACTCAATGATAAATACGATACGCCAAAATTAAATTGCGCGCAACTTAATTTACGATGAATTATTGAATAGAAAATTTTAGTATTTAAAAACAATACTCTACTGGCTGTGGCTATTGCTATACTTGCGGCTTGTAGTTGGGAAAAGCAGATGATCTAAAAGAAAAGCTAATCCGTACAATATTTATATAATTAATCCGGTCTTATTTAATGATGAGTCAATTTTAACTGCAACTTTTATATCTTTCACTGGTCATATAATAAGCGCAGTTCAATAAAGTTAGAAGTAACACATATCAGTTACTAAACCAGTAAAGTCATTCTTTTCTTTATAGTTTTACGTATATATTTGCTGATTATTTGTGCACTAAAGTTGTACATGTTAGGATTGTTACAAAGTTTAACAGGTGGAGTGAGTGGAAAATGAATACCAATTTAACAAAAGAAGAATTAGCTTGTTTTAGCGAATTATTTGCTAAGAAGCCTTCTGCTGTTAAAGCTTCTGATGATACTCATTCAGACACCATTGCTGTAACAACTGAAATCCCTTCAACATTAGCGAGGTTGCTTGGTAAAACTCAATTAACCCTATTGGCTGAAATTAGTCATTACAGACTCTGGTTTCCCTTAAGTATTGCAATGGATGAATTGGGACAGTTTGCGCCTACACTTGGCATTCCTGAAGTTGTTGATACACGCGGAGCTGATCGCAGTTGGAGAATGAAAGAACTTGATAATGTCAGAATCATCGATTTTGATACCAACCTTGCTATTGAAGTGTTATCGCTTTCTAGCACGGGCTTAACACTTTATGCTCCAAACATTTCGGATGATGTTGAATCACGTCGTGCTAAGTTGATTTTAACCAAAGACATCAGTTTTGACATTGAATATCAAATTGTACGATCTGAAAATGGTGTCATTGCAGCTACTATCGTGGTGAGTGATGAATCAAGAGAAACACTAAGACAGTTTCTATTCTCGATGCATAAATCAAAATATTCATACCTTTACGAATATCAAGCAAACCCATCTAAAGATGAAGAAGATAACATCTTAAAATTAAACCCTTAATAGGTGATTCTAACCTTTATATTGGTCAATAATAAGCGTCGTTATATACCTAATCTAGGATGTTATAGTCACTAATTTATTTTTTTAAGACTAATTGTTATCTCTTAGCTCTATCTTTTCTTCTTTCTTCTTTCTTCTTATATCTTTTCTTCTTATCTAGCTCTTGTCGTTATTAAGCACTTGTTCCTCGACAAGCAAGACAGCTGTTCAATACCACTTCCTGAAATCACGTAACATTAAAGTCAACTTTTAAGCTTTGGGCTAAAGCCTTAGTGAAGTCATTGTCGGCTTTAGCTTGGACTAAGATACACAACTCATCTCCAACAGGCGTAAATCGATAATAGCTGAATAATAAGTTATTACTTCTTGGGGATATTTTGATTTGATGGTCTGTCATGCTAAGTAAAATAGCAGCATTTTTTTCTAAAATACCGGTTTCAAATTCACTGCTATGTAAAATCCCAGCATCCATTAAAGTGAGAATACTTGAATAGGGCAGGCCAAACTTTGAAAGGCCGACATTTACAGTCGATGTCTTTCTAAAATACTGCTGTATCCCACCTTGAATTCGGTAACCGTTCAATAGTTTATAACGGGTTTCGGTGTTTAATTTAACTGACATCCCCAGCGCTTTTTCAAGTATTTGCGCTTCACGTTGCGTGAGCTGCTTTAAAATAGCTAATGTTCTGAGACTAAACTTACCTGGTTTGACTATTTCACTGGCAAGGATCCTTGCCCACAAATCCTGCATTCTGCGAGAGCTGATTTGTTCAGCCATTTGAAAGAATTGATAACTCCAGTCTGGGTCAAGGTCTTCACCTGTTACATCTGAAGGGGTGTAATTGAGCGCGAGTGAAAAAATTGTTTCTAAATTTAATTGATGCAAAATCTGATTTTTTTGTAATCTGAATTGCGAACGTTCACCGATAGATGCTTGAGATGGACGGTATTCATCTTCACTTGCTAAACCGAGCATTTTGCCAAGTAATAGTGCCTTTTTACGTGCAGAAACGCCTGCATTTGTTTTGTCAGCTTGTTTTGGATGATTCTCTGCCATTATTGCTCTCTTAGCCCAAGTACTTGACTGGGTTATATCGTATCATCATTTATTTTAGTTGATTTGCCCCAATTTGTTTCGTTTCCAGGTTGAGGCATTGACGGAATATTTAACGATAATATCAATGAACATAACGCAAACAACACACCGATCATAAATACCCATTGTGGTGAGCTTAACCATAAAATACCCAGTAAGGCTGGAATGATGACAGCAGCAATATGATTAATGGTGAAACTGACTGACATACTTGCAGCAATATCTTTAGGGTCTGCAATTTTTTGAAAGTACGTCTTCATAGCAATAGCCATAGCAAATAGTAGGTGGTCGATAACATACAAAGCTGCTGCAACTTGTGCGTGCTCTACAAAGGCGTAGCTAGCAAAGACAATGATAAGCCCGACATACTCGATAACAAGAGCATTTCGTTCGCCAATTCGTCCAATAAAACGACCAATAGCTGGAGCAAAAAAGAGATTAACAACGTAATTTATTAAGAATAATGCAGTAATTTCTGAAACCGAGTAGCCGAATTTTTCCACCATCATGAACCCAGCAAATACCATGAAGATTTGTCTTCTGGCACCGGATAAAAATGTCAGTGCATAGTAAAGCCAGTATCGTTTTCTAAAGATAAGTTTCTTATGCTGCGGCTCAGCGATTTCAAACCTTGGGTAATAGAAAGCCATGATTAAGACAGCTATTAATCCCAATGTGCCAATGATGCCATACATCCAAACATAGTCGAGTTTCATCCAGCTCATCACCAGCCAAATACTACCGTAGCCCATCAGTGCTGCAGCTGATCGCCACGCTAATGCTTTACCTAAAAATCCAGCCGTATCTTGCTTATCTACCCATTGTAATGTGAGCGATTGGTTAATGGTTTCAAAGTAATGGAAGCCAATCGACATCAGAACTGTAGTGAGATATAAGCCCAGCACAGAAGGAAAAAAGCCTGTGATGGCAATCCCGATGGATAAGACAGCGAGTGAGATTAATGCAAAAGATTGTTCACGAATAAGTAATAAAACGAAAATAGCGGTGAAAGCTAAAAACCCTGGCACTTCGCGCAAGCTTTGAAGCATTCCTATTTCAGCACCACTAAATGCCGCTTTCTCAATAACAAAATTGTTGAGAAGCGCTTGCCAGACAGCAAAAACCATCGACATAACGAAGGTCATCCACAATAAAAGCTGCTGAGGGTTCTTACTCGAATGGGCTGGCATAAGGCTATTTTCCTGAATTTAATCCATTAAACGCATGGTTACACAGTTTGCAATTTTACGCCAAGTGTAAATCTATTGTAAATGAGGTTGCAAAAATAAATGTAAATTTTAATGCAAATGATTATCATTTGGGGTATTGTGTTGCCGTAATAACAAAGCACGCAATTATTGTGGAGAATGAGATGAGCAAAAAGTTAACGCTGTTGGCAGTATCTATAGCGAGTGTAATTGGGTTAGGTGCAACAAATGTGGCACATGCAGCAATATCGGCTGATGATTTAGCTAAAGCAATAGCAAAGCAAGAAGCTGAAATTGCGGCACTTAAGCAACAATTACAAGAATTGGCTAAGCAGCAATCTCTTCAGAGTGAATCTCAAAAGCAAATTGAAGTGGCTCAACACGAGCAACAAGTAGCAGTTAAACAAGTCAGTGAAACGGTGTCACAAGCGGAAGAGCGTTACAGTAAATTCTCATTCAAGTCTTATGGTTCAGCCAACTTCACCAGTGATGAATACTTCGATAATGTTCAAGACACGACGCCAGAAAGAAGAAATCGTTTTGATTTAGAACGAATAGTCACTGAGTTTGGTTATCAATTTAACGATGCATGGAGCATGGAAGTTGAAATTGAATATGAGCACGGCGGAACAGGGGCTGCGCTCGAATATGATGGCTTTGATGAGTTTGGTGAGTTTGAAACCGAAACAGAAGCAGGCGGTGAAGTCGTTGTTGAAAAAGCTGAAATACGTTATCGCCCAAGTGATGCTTTCGGGGTTAAATTCGGTAATATCCATTTGCCAATCGGCTTAACTAGCACTCTGCATAAACCTAATCAATATCTCACAGTATTACGCCATAAAAGTGAAGCGGCGATGATCCCTGCTGTATGGAATGAAAACGGTATTGGCGTTTATGGTGAAATCTCTGATTTTCATTATCAAGCACAGATCGTCAGTGGCCTTAACTCAGAATATTTCAGAACTTATGATTGGGTTGCATCTGGTCATCAAACGCGCTTTGAGCACGTAAACGCAGATGACTTAGCATTTGCGGGTCGATTAGATTACGGCAATTTCAAAACCGGTAGCGCAATTGGTGTGTCTTATTATTACGGTAATACCTCAGGCAACCGCAACAAGAGTAACAAGCTAAATGTTGATGGCACGTTGAGCATTGTGACAGCATCAGCAGCCTTTGTTGAAGGCCCATGGGTGCTTCGTGGTCAGTACATGTATGGCACATTAAGTGATACTGATGCGATCACTCAAGCCAACAAAACCACCCCAGGTTTACGTCCTGGAAACTTCGCTCAGTTAGGGTCTAAATCTCAAGCATTTTTTGTTGAAGCGGGCTTTAAGCTTGATGATTATCTCGATATCCCAATGACAGTCTTTGCCAATATCGATTATTCAAATCCATTAATGGAAGTAGAGAGCGGCACTGCAACTAAGCGTTATGAAAACACGTGGAGCAGTATCGGCGTGAACTATTTCCCAATTCCTGAAATTGTCATTAAAGCCGAAGGTGGCTTACAGCAAGTTGCTGTTGCCAGTATTCCAGATACCAACTTTTTTGCCTTAGGTGTGGGTTACCAATTCTCACTTTAATGCAGGTGTAAAGGCTGACTGCTTTAACGGCAGTCAGTCAACAAGTTTTAGAAATGAACGTGCTGAAGTTAGTCAGCAAATATTATTGATTTAAATGGAGTTTTACATGAATTTTAAGTATACAGCGATTGCATTAACTTTAATGGGTACATTGGCAGCATGTGGTGGTTCTGGCTCAGATTCGAGTGACACAGGAACAACGGATCCTGTTGTACCTGAAACGGGCTTCACTTTCGCTGCAACTGAGATGGTCACTAATTTAACTGATGATGTGATTGTTGCTGGATATGCTGATTTAGCGGCACAAGGTGATGCACTGTTACTGGCTACCCAAAAGCTATTAAATTCAACGTCTCAAGCTGATTTAGTGGCTGCACAAGATGCATGGAAAGCGGCTCGTAAACCTTGGGAACAGGGGGAATCACACATTTTCGGTCCTGTTGATTCATTGAGTATCGATCCTCATTTAGATAGCTGGCCTTTAAATACCACAGATCTTCAAACTCAGCTGGATAACAGCAATGGTTTTGACGCTGAAACAATTAAAAGCTGGAATGATGATGTTCAAGGTTTCCACACTATTGAGTTCTTGTTATTTGGTGACGGTGTTAATGACAACACTAAGTTAATTAGTGAGCTAACTACAGCTGAACGTGAATACGTGATTGCGTTATCAGAAGTTTTCCGTGACTACGCAGTGCAACTTGATGATGCTTGGCAGGTTTCTCATAACCCACAAGATACTAACGCATTACCATACGCTGACTTATTAAAAACACCTGGCAGCGACAGCAATACCATTTATTCATCAGAGCTTGCTGTTATTGAAGAGTTAATTAACGGCATGATTGGGATTGTTGATGAAGTGGGTAACGGTAAAATTGCCGACCCATTCGGTGACTCACTTGCCAATGCAGATACGTCAAAAGTTGAATCTCAATACTCTTGGAATTCATTAACCGACTTTGCTGACAACATTCAAGGTGTTCGCAATGTGTACCAAGGTGAGTTTATTGGCGATGCAGACAAGCAAGGCATTATCGACTTTGTTGCCGCTGCAGACAGTGATTTATCAGTGCGTATAGCAAGTGAAATTGATGATTCAATCCTAAAAATTCAGGCGATTTCTGGCAGCAACAACATGCCATTCCGTCAAGCGATTTTAGATGAGGATGGACGTGCTCGCATTGAAACGGCAGTGACCGCATTAACAACCTTACAAGCCTCATTAGAGTCAGATGTTATTCCACTATTATCTGAGTGGAATGCCCAGTAATTTCTATTAAATAGTAATAACAATAGCGCTACTGATACTGAGCCAGTGTCAGTAGCGCGATTTGATGACATTGATGAAGTTGGCCGTAAGAGCATGACAAGTCAAATAAAGTGTTTTGAACACCGTCGGTAGAGATACCGGTCTTGATATAAGAGTGTCTAAGATGAGCAAGAATCCCAAAGCTGTTAACGCCCCTAATTCCCCTAATTTAAATGGTAAAACCTTACTGGCCTCCATTATCAGTGTACTCATGTTATCTGCCTGTGGTGGCAGTGGTGATGATGAAACCCCGACAGTAACCGAGCCTCCAGTTGTCATCTACCCTGACTTTACCGATATTACTGCCAGTGGTGGTGATACCACTACTTATGATGCGGGTAATTCAGGCCATGGTTTTTCAACGCCTTCACCCAATTTAACCGAAGCCGATTTAGCCCTGCATCTCGAAGGTGATGCTAATTTTGAGATCTCGTTTACCACAGCACCCAATGAACAGCATCCAGAACAAGATGGCTTAGGTCCAGTATTTAACAATGCAGATTGTAATTCTTGTCACCAACGTGACGGCCGCAACTCAACCCCATTTTTAGCGGCAGATGAAACACGGGTTAAATTAGGCTCTGATGCGGGTATTTTTTTACGTATTAGTAAAACTCCCGATGAAGAGTGTATTACCCCAACTGCGGATAACGACTATTGTGCGCCGATTGCAGTTCCTGATTTTGGCGGGCAGTTATTTCACCGTGGCGTATTAAAAGCACGTGCTGACTGGCAGGATAATGCTTTTGGTGGTCAAGCGGATGTGTACTTGTCTTATGATCGCAGTGCAGTGACTTATAGCGATGGCACTAGTGTCGAATTGAAAAAGCCAATTTTTGAAGTCGAGAATCCTTATGATGCCCCAGGTGAAACTAAGCAAAGCGCTAACGTCACGTCCAATCTACTCCAAGATGACGTGTTAATGGGCTGGCGAAATGGCATGCCTGTTTTTGGATTAGGTTTACTTGAAGCGATCCCTGAAGCAGATATTTTGGCCCTTGCAGATGAAAATGATGCGAATGACGATGGCATATCTGGCCGTCCAAACTGGGTGTTTGATGCGATTAAAGACCGTAACGGCGATGAAACGCCAGTATCACTAGGGCGTTTTGGTTGGAAAGCGAATACCCCAAGTGTCAGAGTGCAATCTTTAGGTGCACTTCGCGGTGATATTGGCATTACTAATCCATTATTCCCTGATGAAAGTGTTGTTGGCACCAGCTTGCATGACTCTTACTTAACCCGTACTGGTTTTGTTGATACTGGTAGTGATGAAAATGGTGCGCCAGAGGCGGATCAGGCCTTTAGTGACGCAGTGGTATTTTATGCTGAAACATTAGCGGTACCGGCAAGACGTAATGTCGATGATAGTGATGTGCGTGAAGGCGCACGTTTATTTACACAAGTTAATTGTAGTGGCTGTCACACACCAAGCTTTACCACTAAAACGGTAGGCGATATTGGTGGTATTGAGATAATAGATTCGCTCAAGGGACAAGTCATTTACCCATTCACCGATATGTTATTACATGATATGGGTGATGACTTAGCCGATGGTCGCCCTGACTTTTTAGCCAATGGTAATGAGTGGCGCACGCGTCCTTTATGGGGCTTAGGCTTAACGCAAACCGTTAACCCGCAAGCGGGCTTTTTACATGATGGCCGCGCAGCGACAGTGGAGGAAGCCATTTTATGGCATGGTGGTGAAGCAAGTAATAGCAAAGAAGCCTTTATGGCACTAACTAAAGCTGAGCGCGACCAGTTAGTATCATTCTTAATGTCGTTATAATTTTTAACCCAGCTGCAGCCATAATCAACAATTTTAAATTGCTGATTTGAAAAAATTAAGTGGATAACTCATCAGAGTTATCCACTTTTTTGTGAGCCACTCAAAAGTCTTAACTATTAATAGTCGATGTTGCTAATTTGGCGTGATCTGATCCATGTAATTATATTTCGCTTTCTATTAAGATTAGATGTAATAGCATGGTTGGATAAAATCTTGCTGAGTCGTTAACGGTTTAATAATCGTAACTGCTTTTTCTTTATTATCGTCGAGGTGAACGTGAGCAATATTCTAATTATCTATTCAACTGTCCACGGTCAAACCCGTAAGATTTGCGATTACATGCAAGATAAGCTCACCGCAGCAGGTGAAACCGTCACCCTTGCAGCACTTGAAGATAAGCCTGATTTAACTGCTTTTGATAAAGTCTTTATCGGTGCCAGTATTCGCCATGGTAAACATCGCCCTGAACTTTATCAGTTTGTTGCTGATAACAAAGAGGTGCTTGATAGCAAGGCTAATGGATTCTTTTCAGTGAGTTTAGTGGCCAGAAAACCAGGTAAAAATACACCAGATACCAATATGTACATGCAGGCCTTTTTAAAACAAAGTGAATGGCAACCTAAGGTATTAGAAGTGTTTGGTGGCAATTTAGATTATCAATTTTATGGCCCGATGGATCGCAATATCATTCGTTTCATTATGTGGATAACTAAAGGCCCAACGGATCCAAATACCAAAGTTGAATATACTGATTGGGTGAAGGTAGATAACTACGTCGCGCAAATTCAGTCAGCGTAAATAAGTTTAAAGCCAACAATGTACTTGTTGGCTTTATTGATTAAATGACTTGCATTATTAAGCCTCATACAGCACTTAACGCTAAATGAAGAACCAAGCCCTTAGTTAGGAATGCAACAAGGAACAATATGAGCCTAAAATCATCAAAATTTGTCAAGCTGATATCAGAAAAGCTTCATGTCATTGTGATCACGTTAAGTATTTTTCTGGTAGTGACGAGTCCGTGGATTTTAATTGGTAGCCGATTACGTGCTAAGGCAAGTATTTGGGATAGCTTACATGTTTATATTGGCTTAATCGCAGCGATTTTCGGATTGCTGTTTTTGTTGAAAAACTTACTCAATGGCCATTGGCGTCAGTTCTTTCCGTGGTTAAGATTAGATTTTTCCCAATGCATCGATGAAATTAAGCAGTTAAAGCAGGGCAAGTTACCGAGTTCTGGCGGTAAAGGTATTTTCAGTATCGTGGAAGGTATTGGCTTACTATTAATGGCGTTAGTCAGTATTACGGGGATTGCTTGGTTTATTCTACAAGGCTCCAGTGATGCTTTGATGTGGCGTAAATACCACATTATGTTTGCGCAAGGGTTTGTTGGCTTTTTAATGATCCATATTGTGTTTGCTGCATTTCATATTATCGACATGGTGCGTAACTCATAACACAGCTGAAGTTATGATAGTGGTTTACCGATTATTATTTTTGTCCGAGATTACCTAGTGTTTGTTACAAACGGCATTTATAAACGGCATTTATAAAAAGACAGAGATAAAAATACAGATACAAAAAGCCCGACTTTATCGCTAAAGTCGGGCTTTTTAATGTCTTAAAGAGCGCGAGTAGCGCTCATGGCTAAATGAGTTACTTCTTTTCTAACGCTAAGTAATTCATCACATCAATTAAGTCACCTAAGGTCGCCATTTCGTTCATGTTGATTGCGTACTTATCGTTAACGATAAATGTAGGCACACTTTGTACTTGGAACATGACTTGCTGTTGACGCCATAGTGCTAGCTTCGCATCAGTTGCATCGCTATCTGCAATTTTGTCATAAGTTTCAGCATCAACGCCGTTTGCGGCAAATACGTTTTTGATGTCGTCACGGTTGTTAATTTCTGGCTCGTCATGGCTGTGACCTGGAGCACTATGGTCGTGATGACCACCTTCGCCTTGAATCGCTTGGAACATTGCAGCGTTTAACGCTTTTTCATTACCGACTTCATGAATAACAGCTAATGCGCGCATAACTTCAGTACCAATCTCGCTGTTCATAAAGTCAACGTGCTTAGTTTCGAAGCCAATCTCTTTGTTCAAGTTACCTTTGATTTCTGGCAGGTATCTAGTTTCCATGTTGTAACAGTTATGACAGTAGAAAGAAAAGAACTCAGAAATCTTAGGTTCGCTAGATGCTGGACCATCAGAAATTTTAGTGTAATGCTGACCTTCAACAAATTTAGATGGAAGAACAGCAACTGTTTCTACAGTTTTTTCAGCAGTGACTTCAACAGCTTTTTCAGCAGTGACTTCAGCAGGTTTACCACAGCCAGTAAGGGCGATTGTGAATGCCGCAAGTGCCATAGTAAATGCAATAGGTTTAATCTTAATCATTTCAGCCTCAATAAAAGTGTCGCGTTACCCGCTGGTAGTTGCGAGAAAACTTAAAATAGTCTTAATTAAGCCAATACTTAATTGCCTTAATATTAACAAGAATTATGACCTAAACGATGATTTATTTCAGGGTTAAATATGTGATGTGATGCGGCTTTCTTATAAAAATAGCTGCATCTAAGTCAGGTACTATCCAGCTTTAGATCGTAAAGTTTGCCATGCTTCACAAACCTGACGAAACTGATGTGCATCTCCGCCTGGGCGATCGGGGTGAAGTTTTAGTGCAAGCTTACGCCATTGCTTACGAATATCTTTATTGGTGGCGCTTGCATCTAACTCAAAAATACTCAGTGCATGGCTGTCATGCATTAATACTTGATTGACGCCAATATACTCTTGATAACTTGACCAAAAGGACTCCAGCATTTCTTTCACCACATTGGCACAAGTATCGTAGTGCTGCCAATCGAGATAATACTCTTTTAACGGCGTATCATGATGTTGTTGCTGGGCGATATCATTGGGTAGAACTCTAAAAATTTGAATATCCATCGCTTGCACTTGTAGCCATTGATTGGGCAGTAACAAAGCTTGTAGTTCAAATAATGCGTTCATTAGTAAAAAATTACGTTTGAATAAGTCTTTTTCAGGCTCAGGATCCAGATTATGCATTAAGCCTTTATGTTGAAGTTCACTGGCAAGGTGGTGGACTTTCCAGCTTTGACACGAACTCTGAAGCAGAGTGAGGAGGGGCCATATCAACGGATTATCACTTTTCAAAGATAATCTATCAGTTTCAGACTGTTGACGAAGTTGCGCATCATTTGCTGCAAGCATAGTGTTGGTTTCGCTATGAATTGGCATTAAATTTACTATGCCACAGACATGAAAGGAGTCAATGGTGTTTTTTTGTTCAAGTCTAATTTAAGTCTTAAAGCTCATTTTGTTTAACAAATATGTCGATTAAACGTATTCCTCACAGACAAACCCTGCATATTTGGTATAAAATTCGCCGCAATAAAAATGATAGGGGCCAAAACCAATGACAGATAAACATTACATCAGTGCACAACAGCTACTGGAAGATTCTTTTAAACTTGCGGCGCAGGTTTATGACAGTGGCTTTAGACCACAATTTATTGTTGGTATCTGGCGTGGTGGAGCTCCAATTGGTATTGCCGTTCAAGAATTCTATGATTTTAAAAATGTCGAAACCGATCATATCGCAGTAAGAACCTCTTCTTACTATGGCATTGGTACTGATAAGCAAAGTAAAAAAATTAAAGTACATGGCTTACATTACATCATTGAAAATGCCAATGCAGATGACGGTTTATTGATTGTTGATGACGTATTTGACTCAGGTCGTAGTGTTGATGCGTTAATTGATAAACTACAAAAGTTTATGCGTAAAAACATTCCTACCGATATTCGTGTTGCTTGTCCTTACTACAAGCCAAAAAATACTGCGGTTGATTTAAAACCAGATTACTTCATTCATGAATCGGAAGAGTGGTTAGTTTTCCCTCATGAGGTCTCAGGTTTAAATCCGCAGGAAATCGCTGAAGGTAAAAGTGATTTTAAGAATATTCAGCATTTGTTTAAGTAAAAGCCGCGAAACTGGTTATTTTTTGCTAAACTAGCAAGCTGAACAGTGCGTCAATGATAGTGACATACACGTGGTTTTAGTCCGTGTTTAGCTACTATCTTGATGCATTTTTTATTACCTAGAAAAAGATAAACATTGATTATGAGTTCTGTAGAAATATTTTCGCCAGCATCAACTGTAACTAAGCCTACTGAAAAGAAACAGTTAGAGCTTTTAGCGCCTGCAAAAAATGCTGACTATGGTATCGAAGCCATTCGTCACGGTGCAGATGCGGTTTACATTGGTGGCCCAGCGTTTGGCGCGCGCCATAATGCGGGTAACAGTGTTGAAGATATTGCTCGGTTAGCAGAATTTGCTCATCGCTATCATGCGCAAGTATTTGTTGCGCTTAATACCATCTTGATGGATGACGAAATTGAGCAAGCACAAAGCTTAATTTGGTCGTTATATGAAGCAGGCGTGGACGCGCTGATTATTCAAGATATGGGTTTGCTGCAATTGGATTTACCGCCAATTGCAATGCATGCCAGTACTCAAATGGATAATCGTACGCCTGAAAAAGCGGTGTTTTTAGAACAGGTAGGCTTCTCGCAAGTGGTGTTAGCCCGTGAGTTAAACTTACCGCAGATTAAGCAAATTTCTGATACAACAAAACTTAAATTAGAATACTTTGTCCATGGCGCATTATGTGTCAGCTACAGCGGTTTATGTAATATCAGTCATGCCTTTTCTAATCGCAGTGCTAACCGTGGTGAGTGCTCACAAATGTGTCGTCTTCCTTGTGATTTGTCGACTCGTGATGGTGAAGTATTAGCTGAAAATGAGCATTTATTATCCCTTAAAGATAATAACCAAACTGAGAATTTAGAAGCTTTGATTGATGCTGGCGTGACGTCATTTAAAATTGAAGGTCGTTTAAAAGACATCAGTTACCTCAAAAATGTCACCGCACATTATCGTCAACAGCTTGATGCGATTATTGATCGCCGCAATGATCTTGAGTCAATGTCTCATGGTCGCAGCGAATTTACTTTCACACCTGATCCTGAAAAAAGCTTTAACCGAGGTAAAACAGATTACTTTATTAATCAACGCACTGCCTTAATTGAGCATTTTAGTTCACCCAAATACATTGGTGAAAAGGTCGGTACTATTGTGGGTGTTGGCCGAGACTTTATTAAAGTCGACAGTGCAAAAGCCGGTAAAACCATTGAGTTTAATAATGGTGATGGCTTGTGTTTCTTCATTGATGGTTATCAGAAACAACGCTTGTCAGATAATAAAACCAAAGGCTTACGGGTTAACCGCGCTGATGGTAATACTTTATTTTTAACTGATGTCAGCAAAGATCTAAAAGTGGGTGTGGAGTTATTTAGAAACTTCGACCATCAGTTTGATGCGTTATTATCAAAAGACTCTGCCAGTCGTAAAATTATGGTTGATATGGTGTTAGATGATACCGAACAAGGTATTGCCTTAACGGTGTCGGATAACCATCAACACACTGTGACAATTGAACTTGAGTGGGCGAAAGAGCCTGCAAAAGATTATGCCAAAGCGGATGCGAATTTACGGACTCAGTTAGGTAAATTAGGTAACAGTGATTACCGTTTAAACCAGTTGCAAGTTAATTGCGCTAATCGTTGGTTTTTACCGGCTTCAGTGATTAATGGTTTACGCCGCGATGCGATTGCAGCTTTTGATGAAGCACGTATTAATGGTTATCAACGGCCTCTTAGAGGCGAGCATGATAAAGAAGCGCGTTTCCCGCAAAAGTATTTAAGCTTTTTATCTAATGTGGCCAATGATAAGTCTCGTGAGTTTTACGAGCAGCATGGCGTAATTCAAATGGAAGATACTTACGAGAAAAACCAAGTACTAACCGATGCACCATTAATGGTGACTAAGCATTGTTTGCGCTACAGCTTTAACTTATGTCCTAAAGAAGTTGAAGGGATTAAAGCCGACCCTATGGTGTTAGATATTGGTAAAGATAGATTGAAGTTAGTCTTTGATTGTCAGAAATGTGAAATGATGATTGTTGGCTCAAACCAATTAGTAAAACAGTAATTTTATTGATTAAAGATAAAAGTGCTCAAAATGAGTGCGAAATAGACAATGTTCGCGTAAACTGCGCGACCTTAATTTAAGCTGAGTTCAGCTAGGAAAAACCGAATAATGAGCAAAAGTAAGAAGTACGATTTTAGAGTATTAGCAGTTGGCGATACTTTTAAAACAGAAATCACTCGTCGTATGAGTGCAACTAAAACAATCGTGTCAAAAAGCCATGATGGCTTTACAACAGAAGATGAAGCTGTTGCATGGGGTCAAAAAGAGCTAACAGCCTTTATGACTACACAAGTTGAGCGTAATAAACGTAAAACTGAAAAGAAAATTAAAGCTAAATCAATTGCTGATGCCATTGCCGCAGAAGCATTAACGAATGAGTCTAGTGAAATTGATTTGACAGATTCAGCGGATGAGCTTGAAGATTAACAGTTAAAATAATACAGTAATACAACATTTTGGTGACATAGTTGCTGTATTTCTGTTTGAATTAACTACGTTTCACCTTTCAGCACCAATACCAAGGATGATTTCGGTATGAAAGCTAGCGCTACCCTAATAATATCTGGGGGGCTGTTGTTATTGAGCCCTTCAAATAATGTAGTGGCCAAAGAGCCACCACCATACATTAACGCCATAACAGCTAATTCAGATGCTGGTGGCGGTTCTGAAGAAAAACAGCTTTCAATCTTTTCTAATAAAGTGTCATTTGAGCTGCCTGTCGGTTGGAAAATGGCCTTTAATTCAGAAAAAGGCAATATGTATAAAGCTGAGTTTGTTCCTGCCGGTGAATCCCTCAATGATTGGTCTGCTTTATTCTGTATTCAAGGATTTGAAGGGTTGGCAACCGATATTGATAGCACTCAATTTCTTAATCGTTTTGCTGATACCTATAAAGATTCTTGCCAAGGCAGTGTGACGTATGAACAGCTTGGTACGACGCAAATTGGTGGCAAAGAAGCCGTTCACGGCATTATCGGCTGTACCAATATGAAGAATATGTATGGCGGTGCGACTGCGAGAACTCGTCAGGGTGAAATTGGCTATTATGCGGTATTAAAAGATACAGAAGATTTGTATCTGCTACATAAATCGATGAGAGGGGAAGTATTTAATGAATCTAACCCGCCACTTAATGGCTCAAATCATCGTGATTTTATTTCTAAAATGCTGCAACTTAAATTTCAGCGTTAAGCACTCGATATAGAGACTATTCTAAGTCGTGCTCTGTTTTATTATTTAAGCCATTCCCCTAGCGCAGGTCTCATTGCGACACCTTCATATTATTCAACCCTTATAACTAAGCGTTGAATAATATGAATGATCTTCATTCTTTATATTAAAAAGTAACTTTAACCAGTTATAATGCTGCCAATTGTTATATGGACTTGCATTTAAGCAAACATAACAATGTTATATGACCTCAATGAGAGTTATTTATAGTCAATTTTTTGTGGTGCCTATCGGCGTTTATCAATAGATAAGCAGCTAAGGGATAATCGGGAAACTAGTGAAAATCTAGTGCTGCCCCCGCAACGGTAATGGTGAGATCTGAGTGCGTAAGCTTGTTTGCTGATAATTAACCAGCAAAAGCGACGTTAAAAATTCAGCTTCGTTTGTCATGATACATGGCATCAACCTGAGTCCGGAGACCGGCCCAAAAAATGATTTTGAGATTTCGGTGGGCAGATCTCGAAATGTAGCCTTTTTTCGTCATTGTGAATGCTATAGCGCTTATGCGTGCTATTGGGATCACAAGATGCTTTATGCTGCGGCAACTATGCCCCATTTTTCCTTTTAGGAGTTAAAGGTAAATGGGTACTAATCCAACAAAAATCGCAACAGCACTTAGCTTAGTATTAAGCTTTTCAGCTGCCTCTATTGCTTCAATGTCTCTTGCTACATCAGCTTATGCTGAAACGACTGACAAGATTAAACCAGACGAAACCATTGTGGTTATTGGTCGTTCAGAGGCTGCACCTATAAATATTGCCGCAAACGTCAATGTTATTGATGCTGCAGAAATCGCAATGAGCGGTGCAACAGACTTAATTACACTTCTACGCAATCATAGCGGCATTCAAGTTGCAGATAACGGCTCTGGTGCTAGTTTTTCTATGCGCGGTTTTACAGCCTCACAAGCAGCAAACAATACATTGATACTTGTGGATGGTCGTCGTTTAAATAATATTGATATTGCCAGCCCAAGTATTAGTTCTGTGCCTTTAAACCAAATAGAGCGAGTTGAAATCCTATCGGGTAGTGCCGGTGTTTTATATGGAGATCAAGCCGTAGGCGGTGTTATTAACATTATTACTAAAGCCCCTAACGGTACCGGTGGTGGAGTGCAGCTTTCTGGCGGAAGCTTTAATACTTATGAAGCGAAAGGGGATATTGCTGGCGCAATAAATGATGATTGGCGTTATTTTTTATCTGGCAGCTATAACCAGTCTGACAATTATCGCCATAACAATGAAAGCGACACGGGGTCAATTTTAGGTCGGCTTCAATATCAAACAGCCACTCAAGACTTTTTTATTGAAGGCAGCTATTACGATGATAATCGTTTAGTACCAGGGGCAATAAGTGAAGATGAATTTAACGATGATCCTCGCGCCTCAAATAATAATGACAGTCAATATACACATGAAATGACGACCTCGGTACGTTCTGGTTATCAACATCAGTTAAACGAACAATGGGCAGTTAATGCTGAGGCAAGCTATACCGATACGTTAAGTACAGGCAACATTTGGAGTCCTAGTCGTAACTTGCGCAGTCAATTTAGCTTTTTGCCAAAAGCGGTAGCCAAGTATCAACTCGAAAATGGCGAAATGTCATTAGTAACAGGGTTAGACTTACTTATTGGTGAAGCTGACTTTACCTCTATGGGCCGCAGTAACAAACAAACCCAATATAGTGCATTTGTACAAGCCACAGTGCCATTAACAAAAACCTTATCTTATGTGGTTGGTGGACGCTATGCCAAAGCAGAAGACGAGCTGGTTGATATAGGTGTGTACCCCGAAGGCATTGACTTAGACCAAGATGCTCACGCGCTTGAATTGGGTTTAAACTATCGTCCAAACCAAGCACATCGTTTATATATTCGTGCTGATGATAATTTTCGTTTTGCCAAAGTCGATGAGCAAGCCTATACCGAAAAAGGCACGGTTGGATTAAAGCCACAAGTTGGGCGTTCATATGAAGCTGGATGGGATTGGAATCATAAAAACTCAGTAACCAGTATCAATGCGTATCGACTCGATCTTGAAGATGAAATTGTCTGGGACCCAAGTGCCCAAAAGCCAGATGGGGGAAATTTTGATGGCGCAAATGTTAATGCTGATGCATCTCGTCGTTATGGTGTTAGCGGTAAATACGAGCTCACGTTAGCTAAAAGCTGGCTTTGGGGTGTTGAATACAATTACATTGATGCTGAATTCACACAAGGCGAAAACCAAGGCAAAGCACTTTCTTGGGTGGCTAAGCATTCTGGTCGCAGCTTTGTGAATTACGACTTTGATGAGCATGTGAATGTCTTTGTAGAAGGCGCTTATACCGGAGAGCGCTTCATGGAGGGGGATAACGCCAACCAAGATGATAAGCTCGATAGTTATGTACTGACGAACATAGCGATAAATTATCAACGTCATGCATGGCAAGCGAGCTTACGTGTAGATAATTTATTTGATGAACAATATGTCAGTGCTGGATACTATTCTGATTGGGGCAACGGTTACTACTCAGGTAATGGCCGCTCAATTCGTTTGACTGCAGGATACCGCTTCTAAAGCTTGTTTGTTTAATACACAGTTATGCTTAGGCATAGCAGTGTAATTGACTAAAAACCTAAAGCCGACAAATTGCTTGTCGGCTTTTTGTTTGATTACGGATTAATTACTTGACCTTAGTGCCGCTTATGTGGATAAATTCCCTACTAGATATATAAAAATGATTAAAGGGAAGCAGTACAATATGACCTACCTTGAGCAACAAGTGCTAACTCAAGTCAAAGCCATTATTGGCAACGAAGAGCAGGTGATCGGTCGACGCGGTATTTTGATCCCTTTAAAGAAAGCACTTATTAATGAAGCTGATATTCGTATTCTCATTGATATTGTTTCAAGTGATCCTGCTTTAGCAGCCCATTTATTATGGCGCAGTAATACCGCTCAAGCTGGTGGTATTATTTCGACTAAAAATCGCAGTATCAAAGATGCGCTTATCCGTTTAGGCCAAGTTAATATCTACCGTTATGCTTTCTCATTCTATTTAAAAGAACGTTTAGATGAACTAAAAGAGCCTTATAGCAAATTGGTAAAGGGTTACTGGACGTTAACAGAGAATATTGCTGTTGATGCGGTTCAACATTTACGTGATATTGAAGAAAGTGACCAACCCATAGATATCGACGCTGATGAAGTGCAAACATTGGCGCTATTCAGTGTCTTTGGCCAAGTGATTACCTTAAGTGCGTTTGCATTTTTGAATGATGCTTCAGAGAAAGCGATTGCATTGCAAGTGATCAAAACCTTAATTGATACTCAGCAGCAAAGTTTGTCTATTGAAGCTTTTGAAGCATTAGGTTTAGATGATGACTTACGTAACGAATTTATGGTCGCCCATAATATTAATCAAACAGATAATCCTAACTCGGCAGGCATGGTGTTAAGGCATGTGCTTGCTAAGCGTAATGTATTGATAAACCCTCTTGCTGAGTTTGAATAACCTTCAGTAAGAGTGAATATAAAACCTTCAAACAATAATGCCACTCAATGAGTGGCATTTTTATGTGTTAACTTTCGTATGATGGAAGCCTCAGCTTTAGTGTTGCTGACTTAAACGTTGTAATTTCAAGCCTTCAGCAGCCACTAAGGTTAACCACTTTTGGATTAATGTGGTATTGGCAGCATTACGACGATAAGCCGCAAATAGTGGTCGCTTTAACCCTTCAGCGCCTAATTTAACTGAGGCAAGGTTTAGCCCATGGCTTTCGTTGATCGACCAGCTTGGTAAGGCTGCGATGCCGTCATTGCAAGCGACACGTTGTAGTAACATTGCGGTTAAGTCACACTGCTTTTGCTCACCGGCTTCAACACCAGCGGGCTCTAAAAAGTGCTTATAAATATCCAGACGTTGCAATGGTACTGGGTATGAAATCAAAGTTTGCTTAGCTAATTGCTCTGGTTTAATAAAAGCTTCTTTTGCCAGCGGGTTTTCATTAGCCACGACTAACTTTACCTCAAAATCAAATAGGTGCTGATAAGCCAGTGCATGACCAGGGACAGGATCTGATGTGAGTACTATATCGAGTTCGCCCATTTCTAATGCATTTAATGAGTCGAAAAGATGTCGGCTTGAAAGATCAATTCTGCCATCGGGCGCAAGTTGTTTAAATGCTTCTGTTACCGGCATTAACCAACGAAAACAGCTATGGCATTCAATACCCAACTTCAGTGATTGTGACTCACTATCCAAACCCTTTTTAAGGTCTGATTCAGTCACCATGACTTTAGGTAAAATTTCTTCAGCAAGATTTAATAATCTAGCGCCTTCTTGCGTGAATGACAGCGGTTTACTCTTTCGAATAAAAATAGATGAGTTAATACGGGTTTCTAATTCTTTAATCTGATGTGATAACGCTGATTGAGTGACGAAACGTTTTTTCGCGGCACCAGCAAGGCTACCACTTTCTTTAAGCGCCATAAGAGTACGAAGGTGTCTCAGCTCTATCATATTATCCTCACATGAATTCTGTTCAACTTGCGGGTGAAATCTATTCGATTGATTAATGGCAGAGTAACACAATAAACTTCTAGACGTCCAGACGCCTGTGTAATTAATTTACATAAATGTAGGTTAATTGTTAACTTATTGGTTGTTTTGATATAAAAATTACAAACTTAGGCTTTTTAAGTGTTTGAAGAAAATGGTAGTGAACAAGTAAATATCTGTGCTAAAGCGCTATATTCAGATGGAATTGCTTAAGAATCTTTAACAATAAGACCTAAAAAAACATTTAGCGAAGAGTTATCACCAAAAGGATAAGCCGTAATAGCACAAGCTTGTGTTCAGTTATTTTACGTAAAGCGACCGTATTGAATTAAGCGACCGTATTGAATAAAGCAACTAACCATGAGTGCTTAAAGCCTCAAGTGAGACCGTTGTAGTCTTAATCTACTAGGGCTGTGGCAGGCAAAGCCACTTCAGAGTTTATTGTTAACTATAAGAGTCATGTTCATTTATTATCTTGAAGTTACGCAGATTTTTATAGGTTATCTATACTCAGTCAATGTTCATAACAATACTGACGGAGTGATAATGAGCCATACTTATAAACTGATTGAACTGACAGGATCATCACCCATTAGCTCGGATGATGCGATTAAGAATGCGATTTCTGCGGCGAACAAATCTATTAAGCATATGCGTTGGTTTCAAGTAGTAGAAACGAGAGGACATTTGGAAGAAGGCTTGATTGCCCATTGGCAAGTGACCGTCAAGGTAGGCTTTACCTTAGATCAAAGTTAATACGTTCAATAATCAATTCACTTGAGTCGCGTCTAAACGAAAAAGCTCAGCAGTGGTTACTTACTGCTGAGCTTAAAATTTATCCCACAACTATTTTGACTGAAGGTGTTGTGTTCAAGATGTTGTGATCAAGGTGTTGTGGTCATAGTGGTAAGTCATGACCTATTTGAACAACAAGCCGTATTTACTATGCATCTCGTGGTAAGCCTTTCTCAATAGCTCGAACCACTCGCAGTGTCTTACGGCTGATTAACTCAGCATGAGCTTGTGAGTGTTGTTTGAGTGCCCAGTCAATATGTTCACTGACCATGTCATCAACTTCATCAGATTGTTTGCGTGCATTAAGTGCGGTCACGATATCATTATTAAAAGGCGCATTACCCAGTGCGACAGCAATATTTCTGAGCCAGTTTTTATGGCCGATACGTCTTATAGGGCTGCCTTCGGTTAATGACAAAAACTGCTTCTCTGACCAAGCAAATAAGGTTAATAATTCTGGCTGAATTAACTGATTGCGAATGTGGAAATCGGCTTGCTGAGTTAACGGTGCTTTGGCATTGATAGGACACACGAGCTGGCAATCATCACAACCATAAATACGGTTACCAATAGCGCGTCGAAACTCTTCAGGAATAGCACCTTGTAGTTCGATAGTTAAATAGGAAATGCATCGCCGACCATCAACTACATTATTGTCAAGAATCGCATTGGTAGGGCATGACTTTATGCAGGCTACACAAGTATTACAGCTTTGATTGAGTGGGATATCAATCGGTAGTGGCAAGTTGATTAACACTTCACCTAAAAAAAACCAGCTGCCAGCATCGGGGTTTAGTAATAACGAATGTTTACCGGTCCAGCCCAAGCCGGCCTTTTCGGCTAGTGGCCTTTCAAGCACAGGTGCTGAATCGACAAAGGGTCTAAAATCAATACCTGTCACGCCGATTTGTTGGCAATGGGCAACAATTCTATCACCCAGTTTTTTGAGTTGTTTACGAATTAACTTATGATAATCACGGCCACCAGCGTAGCGGGAGATATAACCTAAGTTAGGATTCGATAGGTTACTGGCAAATCCAGCTTCTGGGGGTAAGTAATCCATTCTGGCACTTAACACACGTATAGTGCCTGGATGCAGCTCATGGGGGCGCGCACGCATCATGCCGTGATTCGCCATATAACTCATTTCACCATGATAACCATTATCAAGCCATTGTTGCAGTTTGGGTTCTTCAGCTTTAAGGTCAGTATCCGTAATCCCTAATTGAGCAAAGCCTAATTCCTGCGCCCAGTTTTTTATTTGTAGCGAAAGCTCAGATAATTCTAGCGAAGTCATCTCACGGCTGAGACTCGATTCAACCGTTAATAATCTTGACGATTCAACAGATGGTTGATGCTCAATTTGAGTATCAGTTTTAGAATTTGGCATGCAGGAGTAACAGTGATTTATGATGACTAAGAGTTATTATACTCGCTATCGTCTTAGGCATCATCATGAAAGTAAACTACCTGATTACGGCCTTGATTTTTTGCTCGATATAACGCCTTATCTGCTTTTTTGATTAACTCTGTCAGGGTGGTTTCATCTTTAAACGTTGCTACCCCTGCGCTAATCGTGACAGAAAGGTTTTCGCTAATATGGCTAAAATCAAATGAATGTATGTCATTTAGAATGGACTGGGCTAGGTTAATTGCAGCTTGAGATCGCGCATTGGGTAGCAGTATTAAAAACTCTTCACCACCGACACGACCGATATGACTTCTACCGGTATGACTTTTACGCGTCATAGATGAATGTTGTTCTGACAAATGGACAACAGATAAGTTTTCTAAGCAAATTTGAGCTACAGCTTTGAGAACTTTATCGCCAGTGTCATGACCATGTTGATCATTAACGAGCTTAAAGTGATCGATATCGATAGAGATAATAGACAATGGTTGTTGGCGCTCTGACAATCGGGTAAATGTATTTTGTGCATTGCGATAAAAGCTTAATCGATTGGGTAATTGGGTTAATAAATCGGTTAATGCAAGTTGCTTTAATTGTTGAGACTTTTTATTAAAATAAAGACTAAAAATGATGAGTAATAATACGGATGCAAAGCCTAGAGCCAGCGTTAAAATTTGCAGCCTTTCATTGTCTTGTTGAATGATGAATTGTTGATCTTTCAACTCGTGATATGCCACTAACTCTGCATTTTCAGCTTCTATTTTTTCACTATCAAATTTAACCCGCATTTCTGTGCTAGCTTGATTTTCAAGGGCTTTATCTAACTTTAAATGGATTTCATACAGTGCAAGTTGCGCTTGATAAGCTTGTTGCCACTGTTCCAAAGATTCAAAAATTTCAACCTTGAGTTTAAGTAGCATTTCATGGCCACGTTTATTGTGGTTTTTATTAAAGCCGACAGTGGCTTTTTCAAGGTGAGGCAGTGCTTCCTTTGTTAACTTTAAGCCATGTTTTGCTTGGGCTTTATATAGATGTAAAAAGCTATAATGGGTATCAACCGATGGGCTAATGATGGCTTCGTATTTATATAAATAGTCTAGTGCTTGTTGATACTGTTCAAGTTGGATGAGCGCTGAGGACATATCCACAGCAACACGGGCGACAAATGTTGGGTCGCTTTGAGTTTCTTGGTAATAATTATAAATAGCTAAATAGTAATCAGCGGCTTTTTGAAATTCATCAATATCTTCAAAAGCATACGCCATGTCATTTTTGACTAGCATAACTAGAGCTATTTGATCGCTATCGCTAAAGGCTTGTTCGAGCTGGGAATAATATTTGAGAGCGTTTTCTGTTTCGCCTAAGCGGCGGTAAGTAATCGCAAGATCAAGTAAAGTTAAACGTTCTAAAGTCACTAACTTGAGCTTTTGATAACCCTCATAAGCTTGGAGTAAATTCTTAAGGGCAACGGCGAAATCACCTGTGTAGGAGGCGATTTGACCTAAGATGGAGTATGCATCTGCTGTCAGGCGCTGATCATTTATTTGCTGTGCATCAATAAGGGCTTGTTGCACCATCTGGTTGGCATCAGTAATTTCTCCTCGATAGCGAAGTAAGGTCGCCTCGCAAAGTTTGAGGTTGATTCTGATGTCGGCTGGCATCTCAGAGTAACGCTGATAAACATCGGTTAAGAATTTTTGCGCATTTAGGTTTTGTTGTTCTTCTAAAAAATTATACGCTAAGCATTGTTTGGGCAGTAAGCGGTAAGTACGAGCAATATCGCCATCATCAATAAGCTGCGCCATTTCGTCAATGAGGTTAGGGTAACTAGCATCATTGATATCGCCATTATCGATTAATATAAATATCTGTTCAAACTCAGGGTTATCGAATGCTTGAGTCGCTTCGTTAGCCCCTTTTTGTTCTGTTGCAGATACGGGCAAGGTCACGTTGAAAAAGAGTACAAACGTGATAAGACATACCATTTGGCGTAGGCTATAAATCCGAAGCATCAGAAAGTGCATCATTGGCCGTCCTCTCGCTGAAAATCAACTGGACTTTGATAATTCACATAGCCATCTCGGCCTGCATTTTTGGCTTGATAAAGTGCGATATCTGCTTTTTTAAGTAATGGGGAAATACTTGTTTCATTGCTTGTTGTTGCAATGCCGATACTGACAGTAAAACATTCGCTCATAGACAATGAATCAGTATCAATTAACTTAACTTGATTGTTTACTCTTCTAGCCAAACTTATCGCATCTTCAGCTTGCGCATTAGGCATAAGTAGGAGGAATTCTTCACCTCCTATTCGGGCCAAGGTGTCTTCTTTACGGCAAACTTCACTGATAGTGTGGGCGATTAACTGCAATGATATATCACCGACATCATGACCATAATTATCATTAACCGCTTTAAAGTGGTCGACATCGACCAGTAGAATCGAAAATGCCTGCTTTTTTCGAAATAAATGCTTAGTCACTTTATAAGCATAAAGTCGATTTGGCACCTCGGTTAACGGATCGGTTAATGCTAACTGTTTATATTGTATAGACTTTCTAATTAATTTTATAAAGAAGAACGCTAATATCACCAGCAAAATAAAGGTTAAGGCTATAGCGACATATTGCAGCTGCTGTTTCTTTGTTAAGGCTTCAAGCTGAGTGGCTTTTAGGGTTTGAAATTCAATCAATTGTTTTTGTTGTTTTTCAAGTTGGTGTGAGTCAAAGCGGATACGCATTTCTGAGTTAAACGTCGCCCAAGCGGCTTCATCCATTTGATTGTGAACAGTAAGAAATTCATGGTGCCAATGGTTTGCTGATTTAAAGTCGCCTTTTTCGGCAAATAACTCAGCAATGATGGGATAGATAATTGTTAACCCTTTCTTATTGTTATATTTGTCAAAACTGTTCTTTGCTTGATTAAAATGCTCGATTGCTTCCAGGTATCGTCCTTGGTGTAACCGTAATTCGAGGTAATAGGCATGCATATAGCCGAAGTGAGAGTAATTAATTGGCGTAATTAAAGGCTGTGCTTGATTTAGCCAACGCTCAGCTTCATCTAAACGATTTAGTTTAATGAGCGGAGCTGACATATCTACCGCCATTTCTGCTGCGTATAAGGGATTATTAGCAGTATTGGCCACAGCATATATTTTTTCAAAGTAATCAAGAGACTCTTGATAATCGCCGTTATCTAGCTTGATGTAAGCTAATGACTGCTCGACGATAGCCAGTAAGTTAGGTTTATCATTTTTGGTGAAATGCTCTTCAACAATATTGTAGTAATAGAGGGCTTTTTTGTTATCGCCTAAGCGTCGATATGAACTTGCTAGAGAGATAATATTAATATTGGCAGTGTTCCAATACCCAAGTTGCTGATATAGCTCAAAAGACAATGACAAATTGTCAATTGCACCTATAAATTGCCCTTTAAATAAGCTTAACTGACCAATAGAGAAGTACGCATCAGCAGTTAATTTTGCATCTTGGAGTGTTTGTACTTGAGTTAACACATCTTGATTAATTTGAGCTGCTTGCTGCAAATCGCCTAAATACATAAAAGCTCTTGCGCGGCACAAATTTAATAACACAGGTGTAGAGGGGACCGAAAAGCTTCTTGATGCTAAGTCATCAGTTTCATTTACAAAATCTTGTAGCTCATCTGGCTCGCCGGAAGGAATATGCGGGCAGGTTAGTGTTTTATACTGCTGCCATCTTTGGTGGTCATCCTCAGCAATCAAGGCTTTAAGTTCTAGTAGTTTTTCATCAATATATAATGAGCTCGTCAGTTGATCACTTTCAAACTGACTAAACAATTCATCAGCTGCTTCATTTTCTAAAGTATTTGCATCGGCTTTAAATGGTAATTGGCCGACAAACATTAAAATAAATAAAACTAAACCGATGAGGTAGTGTGTATTTTTGCGACAACGAATAAGTTTCTGCAAGGTGATTTATACCGTCTTAACGCAGTTTCTACCTGCTGACTTTGCTTGGTAAAGTGCATTATCAACTCGCAATAATAATGCTTCCAATTTGTTCTCATTGTTAAACTGGCTGACACCAGCACTGATTGTTTGGTTAAGCTCTGGCGATATAGCCTGCCAATCGGCATCAGCAATTTTATTGACTAATCTCTCGGCTATTTCTTTAGCCTGTTGTTCATTAGCACCAGGTAATAGAACCAAAAACTCTTCACCACCCACGCGGCCGACCGTATCAGATTTACGCATTAATTTTCTTGATACTTCTGCCATTAATACCAATACTTTATCACCAATATCATGACCTAAGCTATCGTTTACTTTCTTGAAATGATCAGCGTCAAATGAGATTAACGAAAAGTGAGTATTATCTTTACGTGCTTGTTCAATATAGTCTTTTGCTAAGTTATATGTTTGACGACGATTAGCTAATTGTGTGAGCTCGTCAGTTAAAGCGAGACTTTTAAATAATTGTTTTCTTTTAACTTGCTTAGCGGCATAAAAAGTCATAATGATTAAAATTATTGCTACAAGAAAGATAATCACTTGCTGTAATTCTTTATTTTTTTCCAATACTTTTAACTCTTGTTCTTTAACTCGCTGCAATGCTTGTAAAGTTTGATTCTCTGATTCTATTTTACCGGTGTTAAAGCGTGCTCGCATTTCGCTATTGCGATTACTTAAGCTTTTCTGATCAAGTTTAAGATGCAGTTGCAAATAATCTGACAAGGCTTCATGAGCTGACTGATAGTCTTCTAAAACCAGGTAGATTTTATTTCGTAGAGTATAAACTTGGCTTAAGCCACGTTCATTATTACTGACATCAAATGCGGTTTCAGCCTCTTGTGCAAAACTCAATGCTTGCTCGGGTTGATGTTTGAGTAATGCAGCTTGTGCTCTAAAGAGTTTCATAAAACTGAATAACCCATCGATTTCTTTAGTGATGATTTTTTCGGCATTATCTAAGGTTTCAATAGCGGCATCAACTTGACCTAGTTTTAATTGAACTCCCGCAATATCAACGCCAGCACCCGCAGTGAGGATAGGTTTGTCTTGTTTATTCCAGTAATGATAACTTTTTTCAAATCGTGCTAGCGCAAGTTCGTTTTTCCCAAGTTCTTCGTAGGAATAAGCAATCTGAGTATTGATGTCGATAGCATCCATTAGCTGATTGTTATCTAAATAGGCTTTTTCAAGTTTCTCCTGATAGGAAAGTGCCATTTGTGGATCGCCAAAGCGGCGGTAACTATTGGCGATTTCACTTAAGTTTACCCTGGCCCAATAGTTTAACTTGAGTTGCTCATACATTGACTGCGCAGGGATTAAATCTTCCAAAGCCCCTGTGTAATCACCTTCATAAGACAACATAGCACCTCGTAAACTCCTACCATCGGCGATTAAGCGCAGGTTTTCAATTTGATAGGCTTCTTGTATTGCTGCGTCGTAATCAAGTTTGGCTTGTTTTGGATTGCCTGAGTATTGGTAGTGAGATGCACGGCAAAGTAATAGTTCTGTATGCAGCGTTGACGGGTAGCTTTTTTGATGACGCAGCATCAAGTCTTCTGCATGCTTTATTGCTTGTTGAAATTCTTCAGAGGTTTCTGATGGGTGGTACCAGCAATGCAATGGAATGAGCTTTTCTTGTTGCTTGAGATCTTCTTGAGGAATTAGGGTTTCAAGCTCAATTATATAACCGGCTAGTTTTTCAAGATCACCTTCTTCACCCTCATCGAATATATCAAATAAATGATCAATTCTTTGCTGATTGTTAATGTCATTGGCATTAGCTGAAACAGTGTTATTTGCAAAACACAAGGATAAAGCTAATACAAAGTGCAGCAGGGTTTTAATCGAATAGTTCTCATATAGGTTTCTATGCCTAGCATTATTATGACATATAATTTGGTTTGTACAATTAAAGCCACTCAATGGGTTACTTGTATCTAAATGATCGATAAATTAAGCCAAATTAGGGTCTTAATGTTATCAAAGTAACAATGCTTATTGGTGCAAAGGTTAAATTCAGCTGAATGAAATGAGAACGACTAGTCAGGTGTGTACTCACTTTGATATTCTTTTATTTCATGTTTACTTGTTGATATGTCATTTAGCAATGAAAGACATTTAATCCAACCTTTCTGAGAGCAGGTTCGTAAGAATGTAGTCTATGCACAATGGACTTAGATAAAGGTTAATCAAACCGTTATAAAGTCAATTTAACAGCCAATTCCGTATATTACTTAATTGTACTTCTTTGGATATATAATGGCGCTTTACTGAATGAGTTGAAGCCATTAAGGTATGCCGCCTTTGCAGGATATACATCTATAGCAAACATCTCAGTAGCATTTGAATTTCAGCGGCACTATTAATTAAGAGAGAAATATACAATGAGTCATGTGACAGAAGAATATAAAGCAACAGCAAAGCAGGTGTCTTTTAATGTAGCCAATAAAGTACTGCCAATGGATAAATTACCAGAGACATTACTTGAAGCTTACGAAGGCTTGTTTAAAGAGTTAATTGAAGATAATGCTGGCTTGTTTAATAAAAGTTGGCAAGCCATGCCGGCAAGTGCGCAAAAATTGATGCCACAAGCTGAGTTCCATGGTTTTTATATTGCGAATGCGTGGATGCAGTTAAGCCGAGTAGCTCAAGAGATTGCTGACGATGCAGATTCTGACGAAGCGATTGATGAAAAAGAATATGACGGTGTATTTGGTCGTTTAGCTGAGCAATCACTGAAAGAAAGTATTAGAAAGTTAAAAAAAGCCCGAACGGATCGTTCGATGTTGAATAGTTTTAAACAAGTTATGTCGGCATAACTTGTTATAGCAAATGTTTGGAAACCCAATGACATCAATATTAGCCCACCAAATCAGTTGGCCTTGTGAACTAAGCGAGCAAACCAAAGCTGAGATTTTAGATCTTGCCATTGAGCTTGAGGGCATTGAAAAGTACGCCACTCTTTTAGACGGTGATCATCAGCGTGGCTTATTTTATTGTGCACAGGGGCTGGGAGCATTTGCGACCACAAGTTTAGATAATCGCCCATTGGCCAGTTTTATATTTGGCAAACAAATGTGGGTTGGCGCTGTGGCTATTGAGATTTTCCCTAAAATCAATTTATACACTTGTGAGCTTGAACCTATTAGAAGTTTATTTTTCCCTAAAAAGGATTTAAATGAACTAGCAAAAACTAATAGTGAAATTTATAAACTGTTATATAGCATCATGCGCACGAATACCCCTAAGCTTGTTCAAGGCATGCATTTATCTTTTTATGGCATAGAAGAGCGCATAGCATTTTTCTTACTTGAACTCGCTCGCAGTAAAAAGAATACGGATTTACCTAGAATTGAAATTAAAATTACTCAGCAGCAATTAAGTGAAATTGCTAATGTCAGCCGCCCTAGAGTCAATGAAGTGTTGAATAAGTTTTCTCAGCGAGAGCTTATTGAATTAGTCCGTGGCAAGATGATTATCAGTAACTACGCTGGTTTAAATAAAGCATTAGAAGATAAAGTCGTCATGTAATCGATGGTTTTACCTAAAAGAAAAGCCTAGCATTTGCTAGGCTTTTTCGTTTCGTAAGGTGCTGGTGTTAAGTAATACCAAAACCTTAAACTTAAGTCATTTAGAAAGAGGTACGTCTATAGCGACGGTACTCAGGCTCCCAAAAGTTACTATCAATTTTTTGTGTTAATAGTTCATCTGGACAAGGTAGAGCAAGCTCTTGTTCAATGGCTTTTTTCGCTACCGCAAAGGCAATGTATTTACTGACTTCTTGAATGTCTTCAAGTGCCGGCAATAATGAACCTGTACCATTTTTACCAAGTGGTGAGCACTCTGATAATGCAAGGCTCGATGCCATTAACATTTCGTCAGATACACGGGTTGCGCCACTCGCTAACACACCTAACCCAATACCTGGGAAGATAAAGCTATTGTTGCACTGGGCAATTTCGAAGGTCTCACCGTCAATAACTACGGGTTCAAATGGACTGCCAGTAGCAACCAATGCTTGGCCAGATGTCCAGTGCAGCACATCTTTCGGTGTTGCTTCAACGCGGCTAGTAGGATTCGACAATGGGAATACTATTGGACGTTCACAATGACTGTGCATGGCGCGAATAATTTCTTCAGTGAATAATCCTGGCGCACCAGAAACACCGATCAATACCGTTGGTTTAGCGTTGTTGACTACATCAAGTAATGAAATATGATCGCTAAAGCCATCCCATTGCTCAATATTGATCGTCTTTTGCGCTAGTTTTTTCTGGAAATCCAGTAAGGTCGGCATGTTATCAAGCAATAAGCCCCAACGATCGACCATGAATACTTGTGAGCGAGCTTGCTCATCTGAAATGCCTTCTGCCACCATTTGCGCCACAATGGCTTCTGCAATTCCGCAACCTGCGCTCCCCGCGCCTAAGAAAGCAACCCGTTGCTTACATAACTGCGTATCAGCTGCCTTACATGCCGCCAATAACGAACCAACAGTTACCGCAGCAGTACCTTGAATATCGTCATTAAAAGTACAGAATCTGTCCTTATAACGTTCAAGCAATGGCATGGCATTTTTCTGAGCGAAATCTTCAAATTGAATAAGTGCTTCAGGCCAGCGGCGATTGACTGCTTGCATGAATTCTTCGATAAAGTCAGCGTACTCTTCGCCGCCAATACGTGGATGACGAGAGCCCATATACATAGGATCATCTAACAGATTAGGGTTATCAGTCCCCACATCTAACGTAATTGCGAGGCAATATGCAGGGCTGATCCCGCCACAGCTGGTGTATAAGGATAATTTCCCAATTGGGATCCCCATACCGCCAATCCCTTGGTCGCCTAAACCTAAGATACGTTCACCATCGGTGACCACAATCACTTTCACTTTGTGGCGTGTCGAGTTATTTAGAATATCGTCAATACGATCTTTGTTATCGTATGAGATAAACAAACCGCGGTTACGGCGATAATTCTTCGAGAAACGCTCACAGGCTAACCCCACGGTAGGGGTATAGATGATAGGCATCATCTCACTGATATGGTTTCGCACTAATCGATAAAATAGGGTTTCGTTAGTATCTTGGATATTACGCAGATAAATATGCTTATCGAGGTCATTACTGAAACTTTTATACTGTTCATAAGCACGTGATGCTTGTTCTTCAATTGTTTCAATAACCCAAGGAATAAGCCCTTCAAGGTTAAAGTAAATGCGCTCTTCTTCGCTAAAGGCGGTACCTTTGTTTAGCAGAGGAGACTCAAGAATGGCTGGACCTGCGAAAGGAAGATAGAGAGGGCGTTTATTATCGTCCATTGGAAACCTTATTATCAGTGTCGAATTACTGTTATTTATAGCTAGGATTAGACGGCGATGACTGTCTAATAGTAGACGTTTTTTGTTATCGGAGAAGGTTAACACAAGTTATATTTTTTGTGGTCTGTTAAGTGAGCTATTTCACACTTTTTTTCTATTTGAATGTGAGCTGTGAATATTGAAAACGTTTGATGTGATTTGTTTGCGACTCAATGCTAATAACGATATTAACTAGATTGTGATAGGGATTGTGAGAGACAAGACTAGAGTGAGGGCAAATATGTCAATGAGTCATGACTCGTAACACTTTAGCAGCTGACTAAAACTAGAAAGGGACTCGATATTGATTAAATTAGATGCCATGCTGATTATGTACACAATTTCTACACTGTGAGGTACAAATGGCTCTTCCTTTAATTTGGCTTGGTACAGCGGCGGTAGGTGCAATTTTACTTGCTGATGATCGTAAACAGCGCAAGTCACTACAACATGAACGCCGCATGGGCCGCTCCCCAAAAGTACCTAATGAAAAGTCTGCGAGCCCGTTAACCCCAAGTATTTGGCATACCAGTGATGTACGTGTCGAAGCGGCACCTGGAGGCATTGTTTGTTGCTTTGTTTTTGGTGTGGTTGAGCATAGTGGTATTTGGGTGGGCGATAATCACTTAGTTGAACTTCATGGCAGCGGGTTAATAAGACCCGTATCAGCGCAGCGTTTTTTACAAGACCGGACAGGTAGACGCATATTTCAGGCATGTAATCACTTACATCAGCCTTTAATATCACCACAAGCACAGCAAAGAGCAGAGCAGGCAATATATCAATATCGCGAATATGATTTATTTAACAATAACTGTCATCGATTTGTATGGTCGTGTGTAAACGGAGAGGAAGTCGCAGTAAAGAGTTTCGAAAAACTGAATGCTTTATTAGCCGAAGAGTTTAAACAGGCCATTTATTGGGATGAAGTGACACTGAGCGAGCGATAAAATGACATAAAAAAGCACAGCCATTGCTGTGCATTTCAATGTTACATCAAACAGGGGAGTTACAGTTCAACACCACGGTGTTTGATTGATAGTCCATGTAAGAAGTTACGTAAAATCTGATCGCCACAAGTTTTGTAGTTCTTATGATCTGGATTACGGAACAAGGCACCTAACTCTGACTTACCGATAACGAAATCAGCTAACCCACAAATTTCAATAATGTCATCTTCGCGAAGCTCTAAAGCAATACGCAATTTTTTGAAGATTAAGTTATTTGTTAGGTTTTTAACAGGCGCTGGAACTTCACTGCCTTCACGTAAACCACGTTTTTCGATAATTAGTCCGTCTAAGAACTGACACATGACTTTGTCATTACAGGCTTTATAACCTTCTTCAGCTTCTTTCTTCAGTAAGCTAATGATTTCATCTGTGCTGACTTCAACATTGGCTTGAGCAAAAACTTTAATCATCTTTGCGTTTGAATAATCGAATACAAAACGTAGACGGCGAATAATATCGTTGTTAATCATATAAGTCTCTGGGCGCGGCTGCGCAGTTTTTTAAGCTGAGGATTATTGAGCCTAAGCTTAAATAAAAATTGGATGCGGATTATACCCATGATACTTCAAGATGCAAAGTCAGCAAGGCAAATAGTGCCAAGATGCTAGGCATAAAATTGAAGTATAGTTATTCTACATAGATATTTTATAACAACGCAGATTGGTGCTATTTGCCTTGCCCTATGGGGCGCAAGCTCGAAAACCACTGCTACATTGTAAGCTTTGAAAAGTGAACAACAATTACCTCAGCTTACGCCTTGCATTGTTATCCGAGATTGCGCCTGACAAAGCATCTTGAAGTAACATGGGTATATACCTGAAAATGGAGTAATAGTTCAGATTATCTGCAATTCATCGTCATTAAGAGAAGCTATTTATTGTATCGCAAGCTTCCAGTAAATGAATACCGCCGAAAACCCAACCAGATACACCAAGCCAAACCATGCCAGTAGTTTCATTTTGATACCGTAACGGTGTTTTTCAGGTAAGGCTTCACTGGTCATTAATCGTAGATTAAGCCACGCAAAAATCACTGTGGTTAGAAATGCCAATGTCATCACAAACTCAAGTAAAGGCAGCAGCGCTCCTTTAAAAAACAGAATAAGCCCCAGTCCTAATGCAGAAACAAGCAACATCACTCTTGTTAATCGCTTAGCGCAATCCTGTTGATTGTTGAGTAACTGCCAACCAATATCTAACGTTCGGCTATAACCGTCAATGACGGTCACCGTGGTACTAAAAATACATAAAAAAGCGACAGCAGCGATTAAAAATCGGCTTTGTTCACCCATGACATCGCTATACAAATCAATAAGCTGGCTTGCGAATTTAGCACCAGAATTAGAAAATACTTCGCCACTACCATGCATCACTAATGCACCAAGGGCTAAAAAAACTACCGCTAAAATAGCGGTAACAATAAAGCCCAAATTGAAGTCGAAAATGGCTTGCTTACTGGTCACCGTTTGGGTCTTTTTCTTTTCAATTAACCACAAAGAGTTCCAAGCACTGACTTCAATTGGCGCTGGCATCCAGCCCATCATAGCCACTAAAAAACCAACATAAGCCCATTGCCAAGGGCTCTCGGCTACCTCCGTTATAGCCGGTGCTTGGTAATGTTGCCAAGCAAGTGCGACTGCAATCAAGGTAGTTAAGGTTAAGGCCAGCATGATGACTTTGGTCATTTTATCCAGTAATTGGTAATGACCCAATATGAGAATTGCCAGTGAGCTCACTAGTACTAGGAATGCGAGTACATCAATCGGCAAAGGCACAAATTGGGTCAGCATAGCAGCAGTTAACATGCACACCCCCGCTGTACTGGCAATCGCTGCGATAGTGTTTAAGCAAGTAAACATCAGCAAATAGCCGCGTCCTTGCTTTAAATATCCATGGAGTAAACTTTCATCTGTGGCTGCGGTGTACCGAGCACCAGCAGCAAAGAATGGGTATTTGAGTAAATTAACGAGTAATACCACCCACACCAATTGCCAGCCAAACTCAGCTCCAGCTCGGGTAGAGGAAACTAAATGTGATGCGCCAATGGCGGCGGCGGCCATCAAAATCCCTGGGCCAAGGCTGGCAAAAAATGTGGCGGCTGAGTAATTACTGCTGGTGGCTTTTTGAGTCGTCTGCATCATGTTCTTATTGTTTGAGGTGAGATTACTATTCAGTTTCAAGATGATGTATGACTATGTCATATTTTGCTGAATGCGCAAAATAACAAATTGTTTACAAGATGTAAGTGATAAAGCGTTCTGTCACAACTGTTTAAAAACTAACCATTGACTTCTGATGTGGATTACTTATGTTAGAAAAACATGATGCGCTAATATAAGCACGCATGAGATGAACCGAAATAGGATGATTTGTAAGTCATTCTTATTAGGAACATAAAGGCTTAAAAATGATGTTGAGCCTATTTAAAATAATAATTCATATTAGGGACAATTATGAAAAGACCTCAATTTTGGCAGAGCGCCTGCGCTGCTGCTGTATCACTCATCCTCACACCTACCGCTTTTGCTGCCGAGCCCGAAGTCGAACGCATTGAAGTAACAGGTACTCACATTAAACGCACGGATTTAGAAGGCGCTTCACCGATGACGGTGTTAAGTGCTGAAGATATTGCCCGCTCAGGCGCACAGGATATTTCGCAGTTACTGAGTAAGTTACCTGTTTCAGGGAGTGGCACTTTCTCAACCCAAGGTAATAACTCTGATGATACCGCTAATGGTGGCGCTGCTGTGTCATTACGTGGTTTAGGCGCAGATGCCACTTTAGTATTGTTGAACGGCCGCCGTATTGCGGTGTCATCTTTTGCTAAATCCATTGATACCGCGTTTGTGGATATTAACTCAATTCCTATTTCTGCAGTGAAACGTATCGATATCGTTAAAGATGGCGCCTCAGCAACCTACGGTTCTGATGCTATTGCGGGTGTGATAAACATCATCATGAAAAAGGATTTCGAAGGATTCGAAGTCAACGGTAAACTTGCTGAAACTGTCGAAGATGGCGGTGGTCAGCAAGCGGGTTCAATTTTGTGGGGTACAGAAGCCGCTGACGGTAAGTCGCATACCACCGTAATATTTGATTACTTTAAAGAACGTGAAACTCTCTTTGCCGACCGAGACTATTCAAGCTCTGCCGATCAAACACCAAATGGCGGTGATGATTTTCGTTCATCTGCAGGTAATCCTGGTTCATACATTCCTGCGACAATTGGCGCTGATGGCTCCATAACGCCAAAGTCTGATTTATTCAGCTGGACGCCTGATGTCAATTGCCCAGCGGACAGTGTAAAAGGAAATTATTGCCGCTATGACTACGCACCACTGATGACATCAGTGCCAGAATCGACTCGCATGGGGTTATCGGTATTTCAAGATTACGAGTTTAACGATGAGTTGAGTTTATTTGCTGAAATGATGTATCAGCATAATGAAAGTGTGGTGAAAGGGGCGGCAAGTCCATCATTCGGTGAGTTTTATATGCTAAATGATAATCCACTGTTTACTAGCGGCGCTGCGACTAATCCTTTTCCTGGTGAAGACTTAACCATGCGCCGAAGACTCACTGAAACGGGACCTCGCCAAAAATCATCTGAATCAGATAGCGCTAGAATTGTATTAGGGTTAAATGGCATGTTATCGGATTGGGAGTGGGAACTGGCTTATACCTATTCTTATAATCGTAATCATGAATATGGTGAACAAGGTTTTGTGTGGACACCACGTTTACAAGAAGCCATTAACTCAGGCGCGTTTAATCCATTAGCAACAAGCCAGCAAGGCGATGTGATTGATGATATTAGCGTCAGTACCACCCGTAATGGTAAATCTACCACTAATGCGTTTGACGGAAAGATTGCTGGTGACTTGTTTGATATGCCAGCGGGCAGTGTCGCGATGGCGGTTGGGTTTGAATATCGTGAAGAAAAATTATCAGATAATCCTGATGAGCTGTTTAAGCGCGGCGAAATATTTGGTACCGAAGCGACTGAAGCCTATGGCGAGCGCGATCAAACCTCATTATTTATTGAGCTTGCTGTACCAGTATTTGAAAAACTCGAAGCACAATTAGCATTGCGATACGAAGACTATAGTGACTTTGGCGATACGACTAACCCTAAAATTGCTCTGCGATATACCCCATTAGATAATTTAACCTTCCGTGCAAGTTGGGGCGAAGCATTTAGAGCACCATCATTAGTGCAATTAGGCTTAGGCCCATCACAGGAATCTCCGGGATTAGTGGATGCGGTACGTTGTCCATTAACAGGGCTTGAAGAAGACTGTACCGCGCAAGAGCGCACGGTTATTTTTTCGGGTAACCCTGATTTACAACCTGAAGAGTCAACTTCTTATAACTTTGGCGGGATCTGGGAAATTACCGATGGCTTAAGTGTCGGGGTGGATTACTGGAATTATGATCAAGAAGGTTTGATTACTTCTGATACTCAATATTTGGTTAATACTCAAGGTGATGATCCAAGCGTTGTAAAACGTGAGCCTACCGATGCCAATGGCGTACCTGGACGTATTATCGAAATCTATGACCAGTTTGCTAACTTAGGTAGCCAGACGACTGATGGTGTTGACCTTGATGTGCAATACACCATGAATACGCAAAGTGCGGGTGAGTTTGGTTTTAATTATAACCTCACTTGGGTCAATAGTTTTGATCAAGTACGTGAAGACGGTTCGACCCGTGAACTTGCAGGTGAATACCAACACCCTGAATATCGCTGGACGGGTGGCATGGATTGGGGCTACACCAACTGGCAAACCAGTGCGCGCTTAAACTATATTGGTGAATATCAAGATAATATCGATGCGGGAGCTACAGGAACCATAGATTCAATGATGACTTTAGATTTAAATGTCACCTATATTGGTTTCGAACATTGGTCACTGACGTTAGGTGCTAATAATGTATTGAATGAAGAGCCTTCATTCAGCGCCGCTGATTTCATGGGTTACGATCAGGCAACCCATTCTGCCATCGGTGCATTATGGTACGGTAAAGTCAGTTATCAGTTTTAAATAACTGAACATATGTTAGGTTAACTCCTAGCTCAAGACAGAAGGCGAGCTTTAGGCTCGCCTTTTTATTGGTATCATTTTCGATGACACTCATTTTAAATCTGTTTGATTTTACGAAGTCTGGTTCAGTAGGTAATTAATCAAAGGAAAATAGAACATGGAAATAGAAGCAAGCACAGGTATTACCTTATATGGCACTCCGCGCAGCAGAGCGCTGCGGGTTTCATGGTTATTGGAAGAGCTCGGAGTTGATTGGCAGTTTTGCTTTCTTAACTTTGCCAAAGGCGATAACCGTTCTGAAGAATATTTAGCGCTGAACCCAAGCGGTAAAATGCCTGTAATTACTGATGGTGATTTTGCGCTAACTGAGTCAGCGGCTATTTTGCAGTACCTAGCGGAAAAGTATGGCAATGGTGCTTTTTTACCAGAACCTGGCACTGAGCAAGCGGGCTTGCATCACCAATGGGTTAGCTTTGTTATATGCGAATTAGAGCAACCTTTATGGAGCATGGGCAAACATCGTTTTGCGCTGCCAGAAGAGCAGCGTGTAGATGCCATGCTACCGGTAGCAAAATTTGAGTTTGATAAAGCGGCTAAGATAGCTGAACAATGGGTACCAGAAACAGGTTATGTTTGTGGTGATGAACTCACCATAGCTGATATCTTACTGACTCAAACGCTTTTGTGGGCGACAGTATTTGAGCAAACTATTCCACCAAAGTTGACGGCATATCGAGATAGAGTGAAACAACGACCTGCAATGACTAAGGCGTTAGAAAAGTCAGAAGCGATTGCGAAGGCTGCTCAAGAAGAGTAACGATCAAATCGTGAATTTTTGACATGAAAAAAGGAAGCGAATGCTTCCTTTTTTATTTATCTACTCAGCTTATTAAAGCTGAGTCGCAGCCCATTTAGCTCGGCTTTCGCGAGATTCACTCATGCCATTATCAGCGCGGAAACTTTTATAAGCTTCAATTTCAAGTGGAATAAGGCTGACTTCTACTTCTAATACAATTTGGCATTCTTTTTTGATGCGCCATGCTGCAGTATTGTATAGCTCAGTAAAAGGCAATGAGCTTAAAAACTCAGGATTGTACTGAGTATAAATAGCCTGAGTTGGGTAGACCACAAAGGCTAAACGTCGCTTTGGTTCGGTTTTGAATAGCGCTTCAATACCGTCAGTGGTATTGAGTACTTGCATCTCAATGGTATCTTCAATTTCAAGTAACTTCTTTTGTGCAACTTCTGGCGCATCAGTTTCGCCAGCTTCCCAAGCAGTAACTGCTTCAGCAGTTGTTTTAGTTAGTTCGGCAATTTGCTCGACACTTAACCCTAATGATAAGCGTAAACACTGCATTTCGATTGCATTCAAGTTATTTGATTTAGCCATGGTTTTTCCTATTTAATCTTGTCGTGTTGTGGTTAAAACATAGGTGAATCAAATTAATTACTTACGTTTTAACCAAATATCTTGAATCCAATCCCAGAGAGATTCCCACATGATGTCTGCCATGCGACCATTCTTGAAAAAGCGCACATTGGCTTCTTGGTCGATACAGTAAAAGTTATCCCCTTGCTGACAAATCGCAATGTACTCTCTTGGCATACCCACAGACCAAGCGTAGCTGGTCACTTCAGGTAAATAGGTATGAGAATATGGGTCAGATGCCGTAACCATTTCAATAGCACCGTAAATAACATCACTACCAAATAGCAGGTATTCTTTTAGGTCGTTGGGCAGTGAAATTAAAATTTGCTCTTCAACTTCTACCAGTTGCTCGAATGTCGGTAATTCAAGTGGTACAGGGACCGTTTCGCTTAAGTCTTGAAGCATTTCAATGATGTCATTCATCAGTGTTTCCAGTTATCGGCAATAATGGCGGGAGTATAGCTTGTATGGCGCTCTTAACCAATTTGAATTAATCGAAAAACCAACAAAACAGCAAAAAATAATAAAAAAAAGCACCTTAAATTAAGGTGCCAAAATGGAAGGGGGTTGAACGGAAATAGGCAAAGCTTAATGGGGTTAAGCTGCTTGGGTTTGGTCTCCTATGTGTGTGTTGTCAAATTGGGCAAGGCTTTGGCGTTTATAGCTAAGCCAAGCTTTGTGATAAAGCTTATGTGATGACTGACGCAGCTTAACAATTTGCATTAACTCTAAATCAGTTAGGGCGCGGTGTTGGGTTTGTGCGACAGCTTCAATATGCTGTATTTGTTCATAGACTTGATGTTCTGGGCCGCTTTTAATCTCAGCGATTTTGCTCAGATGTAATTGCACTTCTACAATCATTTTTGTTTGCGGTAATTTCACTAATAAATTTAAGTCGCGATAGCCTGATGCTTTGGGGTCTGCAAAGCGGTTTTTAACTTGCACAACCTCTGTGGTCTCAGCCAAGGCATCATAACTGCGCATTAATGTTTCAACGTCATCGGCAACCAACGTTGCTCTGGCAATATCGGTAATGAAACTGGCATCGCCATTGAATTTTCGTTCAATTTTTTGTTGCGCCCTTTGGTAACTTTTAATCTCAGGCATCAGTATATGAGTATGGCTTTCTTGACTGATGTTGTTGAGTAAATTACTCAGTTCTGTTTGCGCTAAAGGGGCGCGTTCAAATAACTGTTGTAAGCTATCAGTTTCTTGTTGCGGCGCAGTACCTGAAGTACTTGCTAGGTTTAATAGACTGTCTAAATCATCAACAAGGGTCTGGTTAACATCGTAAACGGGTTTAACAGGGCTAGTATCAACAGTAACAGCTACGGCATTTCGCGTAGTGAGTAATAATAAAAATATAAAAAAGGTACGAAAAATTCTGTTCATTTGCGTTACCACTGACTCTAAAGTTATGAAGGCATGAGTAATAAAGTATTCGTTATAACCCTTTTGGGATATGTGATTACTTTAACTGGTGGAAGCTGAATCAAAGCTGAATATTTTTTCGACTATGGACAGGTTTACCAATCTTTACAAAGTGATTATTAAGACTGTGATATTGAATATTGAGCAGGCTTTGATTTGCTAAATCTAGAATGTTAAATAGCAATAAAAAAGGACATCGAAATGATGTCCTTTTTAGTCGTTCTATCCTTTAAGAAATAAAGGGTAGCTCAAGTGAGTATTTACCAAATCTTTACGCGTTTAGCTGGTTCGATATACATTTTATCGCCTTCTTTCACGTCATAAGTTGTGTAGAACTCAGGCATGTTAGATAGGGCACCTAAAGCACGGAAATGGCCTGGTGAATGTGGATCAGTTGCAACACGGTTACGCAAAGCTTCTTCTTTCATTTTCACTCGCCAGATTTGAGTGAAGCCCATAAAGAAACGTTGATCGCCCGTTAAGCCGTCAATCACTGGTGCTTCTTTACCGTCTAATGACATTTTGTAAGCTTTATACGCAATAGTCACACCCGATAAATCACCGATGTTTTCGCCTAGTGTCAGTTCACCATTAACATGTAAGTCATCAAATACTTGGTAACCATCATATTGGGCAATTAAAGCATTCCCTTTTTTGGTAAAGGCGGCTAAATCAGCTTCAGTCCACCAATCACGCATATTTCCTTCGCCATCGAATTTAGCACCTTGGTCATCAAAACCATGACCCATTTCGTGGCCGATTACTGCGCCGATGCCACCGTAGTTAACCGCATCATCTGCTTGCATGTTGAAAAACGGAGGTTGCAAAATTGCCGCTGGGAACACAATCTCGTTCATCGTTGGATTGTAGTAAGCGTTGACGGTTTGCGGCGTCATGTGCCACTCGCCTTTATCAATTGGGCCGCCAAGTTTAGCAATATCTTTATTGTGGCTTTCAACGCTTGCACGCTGCGCATTACCGACCAAGTCATCGCCTTTAATGGTTAGCTTGCTGTAATCTTTCCATTTATCAGGGTAACCAATCTTTGGATTAAATTTGGCTAATTTGTCTTTAGCGGCCACTTTAGTGTCAGCACTCATCCAATCTAACGAGTCGATGCTAGTGCCGTATGCGCCACGTAAGTTTTCAACTAATACACTCATGCGATCTTTGGCTGCAGAAGTGAAATGACGCTTAACGTACACCTTACCTACAACTTCACCTAAAGTGCCACTGACTGTGTTTACACCACGTTTCCAGCGAGACTCTTGCTCTTCTTGACCGTTTAAGGTTTTAGAGAAGAAAGCAAAGTTTTCTGCATCAATGGCTTCAGACAAGTTACTTGCTGCGTGGGTTAATACGCTCCACGTCATGTAAGTTTTAAGGGTGTCTAAATCTGTTGCACCAATCACTTCACTCAAGCCGCTCACGTAACTAGGTTGGTTGATGATGATATCTTTTTGCTCTGCAACACCCATAGTTGTCAGGTATTGGTTCCAATCAATGTTCGGAGCAAGCTCTGCAAGCTCAGCTATTGTCATTTTATTGTAAGTTTTAGTGCTATCGCGGCTTTCAACCACATCCCAATGCTTTTCAGCAATGGCAGTTTCCAGGGCTAAAATAGACTCAGCAGCAGCCTTACCATCTGCAAGACCAGCTAAGTTAAACATTTTTTCAATGTGCTCAACGAAAGCTTTACGAATATTAACGAAACGTTCTTCTTCGTTAAAGTAATAGTCTTTTTCTGGCAGGCTTAGGCCATATTGCCAGATATGGGTGGCGTAACGGGTTGAGTCTTTTGCATCAACATTAACGTAAAAAGCCAGTGGGGTGCCGTAACCGTTAACCTGGCTATAGGCAAAAAAGTTAGTGAGGTCAGCTTTTGATGAAATAGCAGTGATTTTATCAAACTCAGCTTGGATAGGTGTGACACCTAATTTATTTAACGTTTCAACATCCATGAACGCGCGATAAAGATCGGCCACTTTTTGTTCATCAGTGCCAGCTGTTAGAGTAGGCATTGCTGCCACTTCTTCAATGATTGCTTTCACGTCTTCACGAGCATTTTCACGTAGGTCGTAAAAGGCGCCAATATTAGTACGATCGCCCGGGATTTCAGCTGTTTTTAGCCAAGTGCCGTTTACATATTCATAAAAATCATCTTGTGGACGTACTGATTTATCGATGTTTTGAAAATCGATACCTGATGTTAATGCAGTTTGAACTGCTTCAGCCGTTGCCGTTTTGGTGGAGTTCTGCACTTCATTATTACTACAAGCACTGAGACCTGCGATCAATGAGGCACAAAGTCCCCCAATAACAAACTTATTCATGTTGTTTCCTTTGCATTCTTGAAATCAAGTATTAATAAGCTCTTCAATGAGCTTTAGATGCTGATTTTTCATTTATTCTTTTAAACAGCAAAAGTGTAAATAGAAAATCAGTCTTTATTGTTGTGAACCCCATGTTAAGTGTTGAAAAGGGCATTTAACAAGGGGATAGGGCATTTTTGTTGATAAAATGTGAGCTTTTCAGGAACTGATATGTAACTAAAAATTACCGTTTTACTGCAGAAGCGGAATATTTGTTTTTCATTTGATGGTTCACGGCTCATAATAGCGGCTAATTAGACACTCAATTGGTTGTAGTAATGCGTTTAGATAAGTTTATCTGTGAAAGTACTGAGCTCACTCGTTCATTGGCAAAAAGAGTATTAAAGTCAGGTGAAGTTACCTGTGATGGCGTGGTGGTAAAAGATGCCAGTTATAAAGTCGCTGAAGATACTGAAGTGTGCATCGAGGGACGTCAGATAACCATTATCGGTGAACGTTACATCATGATGAATAAGCCGGTCGATACGATTTGCTCAACCATTGATGAAGAATATCAGTCGGTACTGAGTTTGATGGATATTGAAAAGGTCGATACGTTACATATTGCAGGGCGACTTGATGTGGATACCACCGGGTTAGTGCTCATTACCAGTGACGGTTTGTGGTCGCACAAAATCACTTCACCTAAGAAAGACTGCGGTAAACGGTATTGGGTTGAGGTGGCTGAGCCACTTGATGAAGCTTTGATTGAGACCTTTAAAGAAGGGGTTCAGTTACGTAGCGAAGATGGGTTAACCAAACCCGCTAAGCTTGAAATTCTAGATGACACTCATGCTCGTTTAACCATCAGTGAAGGCAAATACCATCAAGTAAAACGTATGTTTGCCGCTGTGGGCAATAAAGTGGTCAATCTTCATCGTGAAGCGGTCGGCAGTATTGAAATGGAAGATGAATTGCTTGAAGGTGAATGGCGATTTTTAACTGATGAAGAAGTAAAGTCAGTTAAATAGTTTACGACCCCCACGATTGATAATCGGCCATAAAAAAGGGCCTTCTTTACAGAAGGCCCAAACACTAGTTTTGGAACGCTATATTAGTGTAGTTTACGACGTCGCGCAGCGCCCAATAAACCGACCAAAATAAGACTAAAGACCCCCATGCTACTGCCTGAATCAGATTTCGCAGGTGTTTCTTCTGGCGCCTCTTCTGCTGGTGGTGCTGCATCGATATCATCAGAATTCACCATTAACATAAAGCTTGTGCTGGCTTGGTCATGTTGATTAGCCGAATCCATCATTGTCATTGTCATTGTCATTGTCATTGTCATTGTCACAGTCACAGTCACAGTCACTTTAGCTTCTGTTTACCATACCAATCAGTATCTGGAGTGATAGTAAAGCTCATTCCGTCTACTTAATCGACACGTTTTCACTGTGCATGTATTCCACTGTTAATTCTTCCATGACTTCATTTGCAGCCATTTTCTTACTCGGTATGCCGAAAGCGGTAATGTTGGTTAGGTTAAAGTAGCCAATACTACTTCAAGCTGTAAACCGATATTGAATATATAAAAGGAAGATAAATCCTTAAGAATATAATGTGAGCTGATTCTTCATTCATGTTGTAACTGTTGAAGTAAAGGTGAGGCGTTAAGCAAGGTCGAGTTAATTGTAAAAGAGTTAAAGAATCAACCTGACTCATCTAGTGTAGTGCTTGAGCAGCGCTTAAATAGTATTTGTATAAGACTAAGTAAAACCAAAATAGTCAATTACATCATAGGCTCTTAGCCATGATGTTCAATTATGCTAAGTCAATCAGCTTCTAGAATAATATGTTTTTGGCTATTTATAAGCATAAAAAAGGCCTTCATCTGAAGGCCTTTTGATTGATTATATTAATGAATTATTAGTGATACTTTTTACGACGACTTGCGCCAAGTAATCCTAAGAAAACTAACCCTAATAAACTTAAACTTCCTCCATCGTCATTATCTGGAGTTGCTTCAGGTTCAATTGGATTCTCTGCTGCTGGTGGAGTTGGCTCCACACCATCAGAGTTAACCGTTAACATGAATGTTGTCGTGCTCATATCATTCGGGAACAAGTTATCAGACACTGTCACAGTGACCATGGTTTCACCCCAGAAATCAGCTGCTGGCGTAATATCAAAACTTGAACCTGATGTATGACCATTGACTACAGCAGTCACATTTTCGCCAGTGACTGTAATGGTGTTAGCAGACATGCCACCATCATTATCAGTATAGTGAACAGTAATGCCTTCAAGAGTCATGTTTTCTTCAACCATCTGGTCATCGATTGCTAACATGTTGATATTAGATGCAACGGTTATTGTTTGTGTTGCACTAGCATCAGCAATCCCATCAACTGTTCCTGTTACTGTCATTTCTTGATCCATACCTAAGGCAGCATCAATAACTTCAGCTTGGAATTCAATCGTGATACGACTAGATTGTGGGCCATCGATGTTATAACAAACCACTAAACCGTCTTTTAACTTATCGTTTAAATCGTTATAAGCAAATGATTCACCTTGGTGACCATTTAATGGCCACATGCCAGCACGCGGGCCATTGTAACCACGTACACCAATTGAACCGCTACCGTCTTGGCTGCCTACATCAACATTGTTATAAGCCATGATGTATTCATACTCACCGTCTACATGTCCTGTTCGCTCACGCATGAAGACTTGGAAATCATAACTATCATCACGTGGAGTGATAGTTTGTTGCCAGTTTTCATCGTAACCGAAGTCATGAGTTGACGCTTTATCCCACTCTACTAATGTGTAACCTTCAAAGTAAGCAACGGTAACCCCTTTCTGTAATGCAGGATCCCAACTTGGTTCATACATAGAAAGAGTGGTTTTTTGGTTCCAGTTTTCATCTTGCGAAGCATTCCATAACGGCGCTACGATGAAATCCGCAGGTGTAGTATATTCAGTCGCAGGTAGTTCCAAATGAACTTCCTGCGGCATGATGTCCCACGGGTTGTACTGAACATAATCAAGTTGTAACCAACCACGAGAACTTAGTACCACTTGGTCTGTCACGAAGTATTCTTCATTATCGAAAGGTGCCATAGCATTATCGATAGTAGGAATTATGATTTCATGAGTCCAAGTACCCCAGCCCCATTCATTGACTTCATAGAATGAGCCCCAAGAAGGTGCCATACCAAATCGTGCAAGGTCAACATACTCGCCGTCTATTGAGCTACCATCGAGGTACTCAATGTTCCAAGGTGTACGACACATTGCATCAGTTTCATTGGTTGTAACGATATAGTCAGTCTGTTTATCTGCAGTGTTTAACTGCTCAACTTGGACTGTAAAGCCATTATCGGTAGCAACGACTCCTGCAATACTTTCACTTAGTGAGCCATCAATAATACGTAAGCCGTCAGATAAGCTTGCTGCTATGTCAACTAAACGGTTCTCGCCGCTTTGGTTTGCCTGAACAGTTAAACGCATATCGATAATATCACCAACTCGAGCAGCATCTTGTGTGCTATCAATTGACACTGTGTTTTTACCACGAGTCATTTGCATAGGCACTAAAGTCAATGAACCTTCTTCATTAGCACCTGCATGAATAGCTGCTGCTGAGTAGTAGGTTTTGCCTTCTTCCATCATCATATCCCACTCAATGTTCAACGAAGAATTAAGTTCTTCAGAGTCAGAGAATGATAATTGAATGTCAGAAGTAACATCTTTTGCGACAACAGCATAAGACATCTCATAGGTATCAACACTTTCCCATGGGTACATAAGATAGTTTTGCACCATGATGACGTACTCGCCAGCTTCAGGATTTTCTAGTGAACAGTATTCCCCAATGCTAGTTTGTGGCAGTTGCGAACCACAAATCGCTTCAGAATAGTGGTACATGCCATCGCCATTGAAATCACGGAAAATCATGATGTCAGCATCGGCAAATATATCGTATTCCGTATTCATTGAAGACTTAATACGGTCAGTGATTTCAGCTCTAAATACTGCAGAGTTTTCAGGGACAGTGACTGGGAAAGTGGTAACACTTGCCAAATCGGTATTCCAAAAACCCTGATCATCAACAAATTGTTCACCGAACTGAAGACGTGCCGAATCAAATTCGATTGTTGTTGCTTCAACAGGGGTATAAACAACTCCTGATAACGTGTTTGCTGGCACACCAAATGGTACGTTTTCAATCATGTGGCTAGCAGTGTCATCATGGGCTTTAACATTGATAGTGTTAGGCAATGTTGTACCAATGAATGTAGCTGAATACGGCCAGTGAGATGCAGGAATAGTTTCATCAGTAGCGATGAAATGAATTTCACCTTGAGCATTGGCAATGGTGCCATCATGCCAAGCCATATCTGACTCTTGGAACGAGCCGTTAATGGTTAAGGTAATTGATTCACCTTTCTTTAAGCTAAATTGCGACGGCGTTACGCTGACGTTAGCGCTAGGGTCTAATGAGTAATCCCAGTAAGGTTGGCCTTCACTTGCACGAGCCACGCTCACATCCCAAGTGCCATCTTGTGTTGCTGTAACCGTTCTTAACCACGAGCAATCACGACCACAATCGTTATTAATTAACTGTGGTAAGTTCAAGTCTCGGACTAAACCGCCATTTTGTGGGTTAGCACGGCGGAAGTTATCAGCTGTTTCATCCATGATCAAACCAGCATTAATTGCACGCTCGACATTGGCTAAGCCATGTCCTGCACGATAGACGCCAGCGACTTTTGTTTCGCCAGTATTAGGGTGCAGTGTTTTGATAGCCATGCTATCAGCAGTCATTTGCAGGGCAGACTGTACTTGGCTTGCTGTCCATGTTGGGTTAGCTTGGCGGATCAACGCCATCATACCTGCAACATGTGGAGATGCCATTGAGGTACCACTGATAGCGTTATAATTACGGGTATCAGCTTGCGAATTGAATGGGTTTTCATCATTCCATGCGGCAAAGATATCTACACCTGGAGCTGCGATACCTGGACTAAATAATTCTTCAACTGTGCTAGAAGGACCACGAGAAGAGAACGTTGCTAACCAATCAGCATCGTCTGGGTTTATATCGCGTGTTGCACGAGATGCAGTAATGGTACCTGTTAATGTTTCGCCTTCAGCTGACATTAACCAAGGCTGTAAGCCTTTCACATTCCAGCTACCGAAATATTGAGTAGCGGTTAAATGAATACCTGGGATCACATAAGCATCGTCAAATACATCATCACCTTCATCCCAAGTGTTATAAAGTACAAAACCACCTGCGCCACCAGCTTGAACATTTATTGCTTTTTCAACACGGGCAATATCGCCGCGCTCACAAACAACAATATCAGTTTCTTGGAATGTATCTGCAGCAAAAGGCGTATTACAACGAGCATCACCATGATCGCCAGCAATAACAAAGTTGCCACTAAATTCACCAGAAACGCCAGCGCCATCAAGTTGCTCAGGGGTTAAAGTCGTGTCGCCACCAGCAAAAGCATTTAGGGCTTTATCATGAATATTGATTGAACGTGAATGCGTTGTCGCTGCAACGTTTAATACCCAAGGCGAAGTGTGGTCGACAGTGTATAGACTATCAGTACCATAAGCCGCACCAGAGTTACCTGCTGACAATGCAACGGCAATGCCTGCTTCACGGGCTGATAAAAATGCCATTTCAAATGCGTCATTCCATGGGAAGCTTTCGCCGCCACCAATAGACATGTTAATCGCATCGACACCATCAAGGATTGCTTGTTCAATACCAAATAATATCGCATCACCAGGACAACCATCATCAGTACATACTTGATAAGAAATGATGTTGGCATGTGGAGCGACACCAGAAATCATTGGCATTTGCACACCAATTGAGTTACCTGGCCCGCCACCTAAAGATGTAGTTACAACATCGACATCATACAAGATGTTACCAGCAACGGTGCTGGCTACATGGCTTCCGTGTCCGTTGTAATCTTCACCAAATTGCAGTGACTCAGGGTACTGGCCGGTAATCGATTCATGGGTGTAAACACCGATTAATTTATCATTACATTTATCGGCAAAATCAGCTTCAGCACAACCGCCAAAATAATTACCTGCACCTAATGGGTTAGTATGAACGTAGCCATCGCCGCCAACAGCAGCAAAAGAAGGGTGGTCAGTATTCACACCAGTATCGATAATACCAACGACCATACCTTCACCTTGGTACTTTTGACCGTCAGGTGTTTGGCTGCCGTCCCAAATTCCGCTAGCGCCTACATGTTCAGGGCCTACATCTGTGTGCAGTTGTAGTTTGGTAGAACGTTGAATATAAGCAACTTCCGACTGCTCAGCCATGCGCATAGCATCTTGCTGTGTCATTTTGACTGTAAATGCGTTAATTGCGGCTGTGAATTGTTGATTCGGGGTCACGCCAGTGGCGGAAATAACTTGCTGCTGTTTAGATAAAAGGTGTGATTTATACGTAGCAATAGATTGCTGATCCATTGAAGCGGAATTTGTACTATTTTGCTGAGTGCTTTGACGCAAAGCTTGTTTGGTCGAAGGAAGACCAGGAATAGTCCCGTTATAAGTTGCAATGGGCTTGTCGTGTAATCGAACAATGTAAGTGTGTTCGCCAGTAATACCTTCTTCAATATTAATCTTATCAACTGCAGATTTAGGTTGATAATGGATATTACTTAAACTACCACGGCGTAATGGGGTTGTTCCCATTTCAGTTTTATACTGAGTTGCTTGTTGTTTTTGTTTATGAAGCTCCATCATATTAATACTTGTTGGTATTTGCGGTGGAGTATCCAATGTAGAGTGCTGTCCATTATCAGCGACTACATTGCCGACACCACCTGCATATATCGCAGCCAATGTCATCAATGTCAATTTTTTAATTCTCATGATGAGTTCCTATTAATTATTATTTTAATGACCACGAATAAAAAAGTGGTTAATCAGATATTGCAAAATTGTTACCAGATAATCCAATGCGAAATTAAGCATTAAATAATGCATAAAAGCTATTAATAGGAATTGGTTGTTTAATCTTAATTGATGCAATTTTTGTATCAGATTAATGCGCAGTTGTAATTAATTAATTGAATATTAAGTGATACGTTTTGATACATTTGCGTGTTTATATAAACCCTTTATTTACAGTGGCTTATGGTTTTGGTTTGAGGTTTTGTATCAATTTTAATTATTGTTGAACTAAGAAATTAATTCTGTTTTAATATTGATGTTTTATCACTTTTATTAAAATTTGAAATGTTTTTTTATAATGAGTAAGTTGACGTAATTGCTATTAATACTTCGGGTTTTCTGCTTTTTTTTATAATTGGGTATGTTAATGGAATTACGTCATTTAAAACATTTTCTTGTTGTTGCGGATTTAAAACATTTCCATAGAGCTGCACTCGAATTAAATTTGGCACAACCATCTTTGTCTAGAAGTATTCAAAAAATGGAAGATTTATTAGGAGCTAAATTATTAGAACGGACTTCACGCTCGGTGACATTAACCCCATTTGGCGAAGTAGTTGTTGAACATGGTAGCCGTATCGTACGAGATGTTGAGTATCTAAAAAGAGAAATCAAAGCGATTCAAGGATTAGAAACCGGGGAGTTAATGGTAGGGGCGAGCGCAATACCATTAAATAGCATTGTAGGCCCGAGTATTGGCCAATTTATCAATACATTCCCCAACGTCAATGTTGAATTAAAAGTAGGTAATTGGCTGAGCTTGTATCAAAAACTGTGTAAAGCTGAAGTGTCATTATTTATCGCTGAAACCAAAGCGACGGAACTGGATTTAAGAGATGACATTGAGGTGATTCCATTACCCAGTTTTCAAGCGGTATTTTGCTGCCGTGCAGGGCACCCTTTAACTGATAAACCTCAAGTTACACTTGATGATATTAAGCAGTATCCGATTGCGATTCCATCAGCCTTACCCAAACCGTTATTTGATCAATTTGGCGATCTATTTTCTAAGTATCGCGATGACTTTTCAGGATTAGTGAAATTTGAACAATTTCAGGCGATTAAGGAGTCGTTGACTGAATGTGACTTAGTGGCATTAGCGCCAGATATCTCCATCGTGCGAGAGGTAGAATCCCAGTCTTTAGTGGAGCTACCTGTGATGGATATTCCTGACATAAAAGCATCTTTTAGTATTGTTTATCTTAAAAATCGACGCTTAACGCCTGCGGCCAAAGCTTTTATCGACTTTATTAACCCTGAACCTTTAGCGATTTCAGTAAACTAATTAACGATTTCTTTCTGCTTTATTTTGCTCAGTAATAATCTGATTAATGGTGTTATATAGCCACTGAAAAAGCGGCTTGTTTCTGTGTCGATAATGATGGCAGAAATAGCTATTTAATTCGACAGGTTTACCATCGATATGTATCACCTTACTGGTGACTTTTTCTGTGCTTATACCATGATATTGTGTGCCGACAGCATGCATTAACTGGGTTTGTGCAACCACACTGAGCACTGAACTTGGATGAGGGTTACGATAAGCAATAGTTGGGCTTAAACCACGGCGTTTAAGATACTTTTCCACATAGGTTATATTCTCGTTCCAACCTGGCACATGTAACACCGCTAATGGGTACTGAGTAAAAGCCTGTTCATCGATAGTTTTATCTATCAACGGGTGTTGTTTGTTTAAATACACCCTTGCAAACAAACTCGGCAGTGTTTTTATGCTCATTTCTTTGGAGAAGTCTGGTTCCATCATCGTAATGGCAAAGTCTTGTTTACCTGACAATAAATCCTGCTCTGTTGCGCTATTCCATACCGATACGACTAATTCTACTTGCGGAGCAGTCTGATGCAGAGCGAGAAATAACTTATCGCTGATCAAACCTATGAGAGCAGGGTGAATCGTGACGCAGAGTTTACCGGTTAGTTTTTTGAACTCAAATTCGTCGACATGATTAATGATATCAGCCAACTCTTGCCACGTATTTGGCAGCCTTTGGGCTAAAAAGTGGGCTTTATCTGTTGCCGATAATCCGTGTCTAGTCTTAACAAAAATAGGATCGTTAAAGGCATCACGAAGTTTTTGTAGTGTTCGACTGACTGCTGGTTGACTCATGTGCAGTCTTTCAGCTGCTTTATGGGTGTTGAGCTCTTCGTACAAGATGAAAAAAACTTTGATTAAATTCAGATCGAGTGACTCAAATGGGGTTTTATTCATTGTGTTTGAAGGCAAGTAAGACAATGGGTATAGACAGTGTATTGCGGATTAGACGAAATGTCGAAATAGTGCTAATGAACATACCAATTAACGCTTGAATAACTATACAAAAAAGCCCCTAACAATCATCATTATTAAGGGCTTACTGAGTGTTGAATTATTTCATTAAACTTAGGTTAAGTTATTTCTCTAAACTGACTTTTCCGCTGATGGTGCTGGCATTAAAGCTACCATCACCTTGCTGAGTTTTAAATTGAATAGACTGACGTGATGAATACTTGGTTTTCATTGGTTTATCGTCAGTTAAACGATTTTCAATTCTTCCACCTGGACCACCATCAATCTCGAATGCTAAATTTGGCATATTGGTAAACTTAACTTCAATGTCACCGCTGACAGTATCGAATAATACTTTAGTAATGGCGTCACTCAGTTTAACTTCAATATCGCCACTAACAGTAACCACTTTAACTTTTTCCGCAGCAGTAAAACTGCCTTCAACGTCACCAGAAACTTGGTCAATGCTTAAGTCTGTGACTAAGTTATTTTCAGATTCTAACTCACCACTGACCAGGCGATATTTTACTTTACCTTGCACATCTTTGTCTTTGATATCTCCTGACACAGTTTCTAATTCAATTTTACCGTTAAGCTTTTCAGCTTTGATGTCGCCTGAAACAGTGTTTAAGCTGATTTTACCTTCAATATCTTCAACTTCCATACTGCCACTGACTAAAGATAATTGAACTTTACCAACTAGTTTTTCAACTTCGTAGTCAGCAGAAACCCCTTCGGCTTCCAGTGCTAAATTTGATGGAATACGAATAACTAAGTTTGAACCTTGATCATTGTTACCGCGGTAGCTGCTTGGTAGCTTATCCTCTATGATAATATCGCCGCCTTTTTTTTCAAAAACAAAGCCCTCTGATAGTTCATCAAGCTGACCCTTTACGCTAATAATATCCTTATCCCAACCAATAATTTCGACCTTGCCACGTTGTACTTTTAACTCAATATTAGGGTTGGCAGAAACGGTCATTTCACGCTCTATCTGTTCGACTGCTTGCGCCATCAGTGGAGTCATTAACAGACTGCAGCCGAATATCGTTCGACTGACTAGCTGGTTAAGGGTGATATTCATATTTGATTTCCTTGAGTTGATGGAGCTGTATTCATTGGTGTGCGTTGCTGTTGTTGTAACAATTCTATTTCGCGTTTCATAATCCAAAGCCATAAATCCCAAACTTGTTTATTGTTAGGGTCATTCTTTAAGGCTTGCTGAATCTCTTTTGAGGCAAGTTCTAGTTCTGAAAACCCTTTATTGAACGGGTTAGTTTGATTATCAAGCTGCATACCTACGGTGTATTTGTTGTCTTCAAATGAGGAAATTTGTTGCTGATGCGTCTGGGCAATTTGATCGACCAGTGCAATTAAATCTTCGGTGGACTGGTTTGATAATGCGTTATTGACCGTTAGGGTTTCAGTGGAGCTGATGTTTGGCGTCGACAGTTTCCAGCCTAATACCATCACAAATGCAAGGCTTGCGGCCATTGCAATCATTTTCCAATGTGAATCCCCTTTGACCATGCTGTTTTGTGTCCTATTGCTGTTGGTTTTAGCACTAATTTGGTCATCAATGTCTTGCCAAAGATCGGCCTTAGGACTGATTTCTTTGGGTAAACTGGCTATCAAATCGTCAAGGTTCTCTTGTTGTGGTTGGTTTTTTTTCATGACAGCATTTCCTGTAACATCTGTTTTGCTCTGTGGTACTGGGTTTTGCTCGTTCCCACTGCAATATTCAATATTTCTGCAATTTCCTGATGCTGATAACCTTCAATGGCGCTTAATACAAATACCACTCTGGTTCTTTCTGGTAACTTCATTATTAACTTGTCTAAACGGTGATATTCATAATGCCGACTTGCTTCTTGTTCGTTTTCATCGGTGATACTGCTATCAGGTAAAAAGCGGTGCCAAAAACGCTGTTTGGCTTTCATGCTGTTAATGGCTTGATGAACCGATAACTTATGCAACCAAGTGGTGAACTGACTTTGACCATTAAACTGTTCTAATTTTTGCCACAATCTAACAAAACAGTCCTGACAGATTTCATCGGCATGATCATGACTACCACTAAGGCGAAAACAAATGGCATACACTCGTCCCTGGTGACGCAAATATAACTGCTTAAATGCAGCTTTATTACCTGACCTGGCTAGATTCACTAATGTCTCGTCAGGCGTAAGCCCATCGATTTGATCGTGATTAGCCTGATTTTGATCTGTTTCAGCGTTTTTACTTGGCTGCTGAAACTGGCAATCAATGTCAGTAATGTTGTTGGAGTTCAGGGTCACCGTTTTATCCGTTTGGGTGCGAGTTACTAGATTAGACATTAGCAAGTTAGTAAAAGGTTTACTCGTATATAAAAAATAATATCTAGAAAACCAACTTTTGGTCGATAAAGATACAGTCAGTATCCTGAAAGCTAATACATTATTAGCTTATGCAGGCTATAAAAATTAGTTTGCTTAAAAGTTGTCTAATAGGTAATTAAGCATCTATATTTTTAATGTACCTTAAGGTTATTAGGGATTTATATGCTAATTCGTACCAAGTTAATATTGAGTGTTGTGGTGTCACTAGTCGCATTTGTCGCGATGTTTTTATTGCAACTCTATACCAGTGATGTGAAATCGACTTTGGCAGGCGCTGCCAACAATATTACTGAAATTGAGCGAGAAGTTTTACAACTTCGAGTGACGGAAAAAGACTTTTTTGCCCGGTTAGACAGTAAATATATTGATGAACATGACAATATTTATGTCGATATTAATAATACGATAGCTGCGCTTAATGAGGCATTAACCGATCGTGGTTTATCCACTCAAAGCTTATCGAGTTTTAACCAAAGTCTGGACACCTATAAAGTCATGTTTGCTGAGTTAGTGACTTTACAAACAGAAATAGGCTTAACACCGAAGACAGGTTTATATGGGGATTTACGCAAGTCAGTTCATAATGTTGAAACCATTTTAAAAGAGCAAGGACAAGCGGAGTTATCAGTCACCATGTTACAGCTGCGCCGTAACGAGAAAGACTTTATGTTACGCCGGACCCAAAGCTACCTAGATAAATTCGAAAAGAATTTAGATTTATTCCAATCCCAACTTCAGTCTTCATCTCTCAATTCATCAACCAAGAATCAACTATCAGGATTGGCTGATGCTTATCAAAAAAGTTTTATCTTATTAACTGATAAAGAAAAGCTATTTGGTTTAACCGCTTATGATGGTGACATGCTGAAACTAAGAGAAGCCATTAAAAGGACGGATACCGATCTTATTCATCTGCATGAGCAAACTAATGCTCAAATTGCAGGAGCTGAAACTAATGCGCTGATTTTAGGGGTAAGCATTTTTGTGCTTATCTCCGTGATCTTATCTATTTCTGCTTATCTTATTTTACGCAGTATTGTGGTGCCGATTAATGATATCAATCGGGTGATCTCAGAAGTTGAAAAGAATAAAGATTTAACGCTTCGTTGTGATGAAAGCAAAAACGATGAACTTGCAAGAATTGCAAAACACTTTAATGCCATGGTGCTCAGTTTTCAGCAATTGATTGAGCAAGTGAACGAATCAGTAGATGCGATGAATATCTCCTGCGAAGAGCTGACTCAAAATGCAGTTACGGCATCTGAAGGCGTTTCAAAACAATTAAGTGAAACGGACATGGTTGCAACAGCCATTACTGAAATGGGGGCGACCATTGATGAGATTGCCAGTAATACTGAGCAAGCAGCACTTAAAGCCAATGAAACCAATGACAATGCTCAACAAGGTTTAGTCAGTGTTGAACAGACAATTGAGAAAATACAAAGCTTAGCAAGTCAGCTGAGTGATTCATCAAACGTCGTCGCAGACTTAGAAAGTGACAGCGAAACCATAGGCAGCGTGTTAGATGTTATTAGAGGTATTGCAGAACAAACTAATTTACTGGCATTAAATGCTGCGATTGAGGCTGCTAGAGCCGGTGAGCAAGGCAGAGGATTCGCGGTAGTGGCAGATGAGGTCAGAAACCTTGCCATGCGCACCCAAGAGTCCACCGAAGAAATTTCGAAAATTATTTCAACTTTGCAAAGCCGTACTCATTCGATTGTGCAGTTAATGGATGCCAGTCAACAGCAAGGTTCAGAAAGCGTCGAGCAAGCTGGTGGAGCAGGGGACTTACTCAACTCAATCACCCAAGATGTGCAAACTATATCAGACATGAGTACCCAAATTGCGACCGCCATTGAAGAGCAAAGTATGGTGGCTGCAGAAGTCGGTAAAAATGTAGTGGTGATCCGTGATATTGCAGATGAAACTGCCAATGCAACTGAAGAGAATGCGGCAGCAACACAAGATGTTAGACAGCGAGCAGAGTCATTACATGAAGCGGTGAGCTTATTTAAAGTGAGTTAAATCTAATAGCCATTTATTAGGCTCTAATATGCAATGGGCTTATGTAAATGGCTTATGCAATGGGCTTATGTAATTGGCTTTAAAATCAGTATTAACTATTTACAGGAATAGTCCACATTATTGAGTTCCAATCAGTGAAGTGTTTTTGTATAAGGTTTATATTAAATTCAAGTGGATATTAAATAAAAAGAATAATTGGGATAGCGATGTTTGTTTTAAGAAAGAGTCATACACAACTACAACAAGAAAATGATGCGTTAAAAGAGAAAATTAATCAGTTATCTAATGAAAATGCTCAATTAGCTGATAACAATGCGCATCTAAATGAACAATTCAATGCTATGCAAGAAAATTCAGATACAAAATTTAGAGGAATGCTCCTAGATTGTGCGATTCAATCCTTAGGGCATATTGAAGGAGTTAGAGGCACTGTCCTTCAAGCTCATATTGATATTAATAATGAGAAAGAAGCGAGTGAACAAATTAACGACTCGCTAGATGCTTCAAATCAATCACTTGAAAGCATGGTTGAGGGCATAGAGACAGTCACTCAAAAAATGACTGGCTTAACGACTAATATATCTGGTTTATCTTCAATGGCAGATAACATCAATTCGTTTGTTGCGACTATTTCAAAAATTTCTGACCAAACTAATTTGTTAGCTTTGAATGCTGCAATTGAGGCCGCTCGTGCTGGAGATGCTGGTCGAGGTTTTAGTGTCGTTGCTGATGAGGTGAGGGCCTTAGCAAGCAATACCAATGGTTCTGCTAAAGAAGTTGCTGAGTTAGTGCAACAAATTATTCAATCGACCAATGAAACTGTTTTTTCAGTTGAAGATATTCAAGGTAGTAATGCAGAGTTAGCGGGTGGGATGTCATCTCTTAATGAGGATTATGATTCTATTATTTCATTCTGCACTTCTATGAAAGATGCAATTGGTCATGCTTCATTACGTACCTTTATTCAAACAGTAAAGTTGGATCATATTGTATGGAAAGGCGATGTTTATGCTGTCGCTTCTGGAGCGAGTCAAAAAGAGATTGGAACATTTTCAGATCATACTATGTGTCGATTAGGTAAATGGTACCAAACAACTGGCAAGGAAAGTTATGCTAATTTATCTGCCTTTAAAAGGCTAGATGAGCCTCATAAACTTGTGCACCGTAATGGAGTCGAAGCACTTTCTTTAATTAATGCTGGCGAGAAAGAAAATGCATTGAAATACCTAGAAGCGATGGAGTTAGCCAGTGAGAAAGTGATGGCTTGTTTAGATGAGATTGCACAAAGCAGCTAAGGTAATTAGCAGACATTAATTTAATTGTAATAAATTCAAGCCAACAAAAAGCCCAATCACTGATTGGGCTTTTTAGTGTTCAATGAACCATTTATTCAAACTGTTTGGTTTCAGACTGCTTATGCTGGCAAAATAGTGTTTACACCATCTGGTGAGCCAACCAATAATACGTCTGCACCGCGATTAGCGAATAAGCCGTTAGTGACAACACCAACAATGGCGTTAAGCTGAGTTTCGAGTGCTTTAGGGTCAAGAATTTTATAGTTGTACATATCTAAAATAACGTTACCGTTATCCGTTACAACACCTTCACGGTAAACAGGATCGCCGCCAAGTTTAACTAATTCACGCGCCACATATGAACGTGCCATCGGAATAACTTCGATTGGTAGTGGGAATTCACCTAACACATCAACTTGCTTAGTATTATCTACAATACAGACGAATTTCTTTGCTACTGCAGCAACAATTTTTTCGCGTGTTAATGCAGCGCCGCCGCCTTTGATCATATCCATGTGAGCATTGATTTCATCAGCACCATCGACATAAACAGATAAATCAGCAACGCTATTCATATCAAATACTTCAATACCTAATTGCTTCAATTTTTCTGTTGAAGCTTCAGAGCTAGAAACTGCCCCTTGAATGTCGTGCTTCATTGTCGCTAACGCATCAATAAAGTGATTTACCGTTGAACCAGTTCCTACACCAACAATACTGTTTTCTTCGACGTATTTTAGTGCAGCCCAGCCGGCAGCTTTTTTCATTTCATCTTGGGTCATATCAACATCCTAAGGTGGCTATTTAGCTATGGTAAGTATTAATGTGGGCAAGAGTATAGCAAATGCTTGCCTGTTCAAGATATGACAAGGATTTAATTAATTGCATCAATGGTCTCAGAAGTTGACACAGAATAAAATTCTGCTTGTTTAAAGGCATTAAGCACTCGAAAATTTATGTCGCTAGCAAATTTACGCTCTAATCGAATATCCATCACATAGGCTTTTACCGTTAAGGTAATCAGATGCTCACCATATTGATAATCAGTGGCAATATTGACCGTAATGGGCTTATCTAAAAAAGTGTAAGGCGAACATTGAGTGGCTTCTTTTGCCAGTTGAATCGCGTGCAGATGATCAACGTTAATGGGTAGCTTAAATGTCACCACTACCATTTCATCTAATGCGCCACTGTTAGCATTCGACACCGCCGTTTTTAATGCCTCAGCGTTGGGCACCATGACAGTATTGTCATCAAAAGTGCGTAGCCAAGTGACACTCCAATCAAGTTGAATCACCTCACCATAATGACCTGAAAGCGTGACCATATCACCCACTCGATAAGGCGGGGTGATCATAATAATCAGTCCAGCAATCATATTTTTAGCGGGCTCTTGTGTCGCTAAACCTAATACAATCCCGATGGAACCAATAACGGCTAATATCAAATTCTCGTGAGGGTCGATGATTTCAGTGATGGTGTAAATCATCACGGTAGCCCAAACAAATAAGCGCGCAAAAGGGTATAAACGACTCCAGAGTAAACGGTATTTTGGCAGTTTGATGGTGAGCTGTTTCAACACAAATTGCACGATAACCATAAGCAGCCAAGCAAATAAACATACGGTGGCAAAAGCTAATAATTTATCAAAAGAAATAATGTCGAGTATGGCTTGTAGTGCTTTACGTGAATCATCCATGCTTATTGCTCCTACAAGTAAAGTTTATTGTGATTAACTAAATGACTGGCGATAAGCCGGGTTAATGTTGGGGGAATGACGTAGTAATGCTGAGCAAAGTCCAGCTTTGAGTAATGAGGTTTAAGTAAGCCCTGGCGTGAAAGGTATTCTAATTTTAATGAGCTTTGTTCTATGCTGGTGGCAAAAATTTCAGCATGCTGAAATATGCGTAAGCCGCCATGAACATAGATCTCAGCCAAGCTAAATAAATCTTCATCAGTACATTGTTTAAGTGTTGCTAAGTCCGGTGTGCATATTGGTTTTATACTTAAAGGGTGGTTAGGGTCTTCGGTTAACGCATTAAATAGTAAAACACAGGCGAGCTTGCTGTGACCGCCACTGACTTGGTGCAATTGCTTTGTTAGCTGTTCAAATGCGGCTTTCTCTGTTTCTTCATTGCCATCACTTGTTAAAGTCAGGCTAATATTAGCGGTTTTAGCTTGGATGACATCTCGAAACTCTAATAAAGAAAAGTATTCTAATCTAACGATAATTTTGACGAAGTTTGTGATGGAGTATTGTGACGATAAGCGATGCCATACATAGGTTTCACAGCCTAGGATCCAGCAATGCTGTTGGCGTGTTTCCATGATAACTGTCGCGAAGGTCACTAAAGCTTGATAGTTGCCCATCATTCTCAGCATCAGTTTATGTAAGTCATCAATGATAATGATGTGTGAGTCTTGTTGATTAATAAGTGCAATTGCTTCAGTGATGGATTTGGGCTCATCGGTAATATTGAAGCAATAACACAAGTTAGCGATGGCTTCTTTGGTCGTGAGTGCTGCGTGGTAAAAGCTGACGTAAGTGACTGGCACTTGTTGATGATATTGATGATGAAATTGATTCAGAAAAGAGCTAACGCCAGAACCAAACGGGCCTATCACCGCAGTTAACTCGCCTTTATTTTTTTGCCAACGAGAGATCGCATCACTGACCTTTTTCTGCTGAACATCTCGGCCAATAAACTGACTATTTTCCGCTTGGAGAGGCGTTTCAATTTGCTGCTGATTTGACTGCTGATTTGACTGCTGAATTAGCTGAACATCTTGAGTATCAAGGGTGACTGACTCAGCAAATTTATTTGCTAAAGGCTGTAAGTCAGTTCTTATTGGATGATAAAGCAGACACTTTTCTACTTCAGAAAGTATGGTTGTGTCACGGGGATAAAGTTGGCTTATTTCCTTAAGCGAAAGTTTGCCTTCAATGCTGTCGCCATCATGACTGCTAGTCGATTGTCCTGATATTAGGTTTTTTATTGATTGCCATGCTTTTGAAACGCGTGGGAGTTGAACATCCATTTAATCGCTACCTTCATTGTCGACACATGCAAGCTCTTGGCTTAATTCCATTGATTTTACTTAGCTAAAGTTAACTTTAGCATACTTAATTGAACGAACACTTATTCAATAGCTTGAATAATAAATTGGGATTTCGGCTCAACCTAAAGGCTAAAAAATCGGAAATTGACAGTACATGAAGGTGAAACTGTAAAAATGTCTAATCTAAAAGTGTCATTTTAAAGCTGAAATAACATCAACGGTGATGGTTTTTCGCTCTTTGGGGGGTGATCTATCTCGGTTGTAACCGGTATTTTGAATGCACTGTTTAGCTGTAAACTAATTAAGTGATAACCTATCTTATTTGTAATAATAAACAGTGATTTAGGTCGCATTTTTATCATCAAAATACACGATAGACCCAATCGAATTTTGTCGTTTTAACTCATAAAAAGTGGCGTATATGATGGCTTCAAATAAACCACATACTCTATAAGGTTATTAGTTATGACGAAGCTAACCTCAGTTGCAATTTTGATGGCATCAATTTTTTCAATCTCTACCTCACAGGCCAGTGAGCCAATCGAAGTGATCAAGCCTGCTGTGATCACCGAACCTGAAAAAGTTGAACTAGGCAAAATGCTATTTTTTGAACCACGTTTGTCAATGTCTGGGTTTATCTCTTGTAACTCTTGTCATAATCTATCTTTAGGTGGTGTTGATGCCCTGCCAACCTCGATTGGCCATGAGTGGCAAGAAGGTCCAATTAACTCACCTACAGTATTAAACGCTGAGTACATGCTAGCGCAATTTTGGGACGGTCGAGCGGCTGATTTAAAAGAGCAAGCTGCAGGCCCTATCGATAATCCAAAAGAAATGGGTTACACCCATGAATTGGCAGTCGGAACTATTGCTTCAATGCCTGGATATGTAGAACGCTTTAAAGCAATCTACGGTTCAGATGAAGTGAATATCGACAGAATTACCGATGCAATTGCCGTATTTGAAAAAACCTTAGTAACCCCAAATAGCCCGTTTGATCAGTATTTAGAAGGCGATAAAAAAGCGATTACTGCTGATGCGAAAGCGGGTTATCAATTGTTTAAAGATAAAGGTTGTGTAGCCTGTCATAGCGGCCCTGCTGTTGGTGGCACCATGTACATGAAAATGGGCCTAGTTAAGCCGTTTCATACTGACAACCCTGCGGTAGGGCGTAAAGGCGTAACGGGTAAAGATGCGGATAAATTCGTCTTTAAAGTACCAACCTTACGTAATATCGAACTAACTTATCCCTACTTCCACGATGGTAGCGTTTGGACATTAGAAGAAGCCGTTAACACTATGGCAGACATTCAGCTAGGTCAGACTATGACCGAAGTTGAAACCAAGCAAATGGTAGACTTCTTGAAGAGCTTAACCGGTGACCAACCACAAATTATGTTACCAATTTTGCCACCTTCGAATGAGAACACACCACGTCCGGTGCCATTTAAGAAGTAACTAGCAGCCCTATATTTAGCGGAAAAAGCCTACTCAATTTTTTGAGTAGGCTTTTTTATGTTTAATAATCAATAAATAGGACCTAAAAGTACCTACTACTCCAAATTGTGCCTGCTTTTTATTCATCACCAATAAGCCTATGATAACGGCATAGATTGAGTGGAGAAAAAGAATATGAATACCGCTAACAATACCAGCAAGACTGATTCACTGAATATGGATTTTAGCCAACGAATTGTTATTAATACTCATATGCTTGAGTGGGATAAAAGCCCTGCCAAAGGTGTATGGCGTAAACGTTTAGCCAGAGAAGAAGCGGAACGTGGCCATGCGACCAGTATTGTTAAGTATGATGCCGGTGCAAGCTTTGCGTCACATCCGCATCCTTTAGGTGAAGAGATTTTAGTTTTATCAGGAGTCTTTTCTGATGAAACTGGAGATTATCCAGCGGGCACCTATATCCGTAACCCTGAAGGTTTCAGCCACGCACCATTTAGTGAGCAAGGCTGCGAGTTACTGGTTAAGTTACATCAGTTTCAAACCACTGACATTGAACAAGTTAGGGTAGATACTCATCATACTGATTGGCTTCCAGGCCAAGGGGACCTGCAAGTGATGCTGCTGCATCAGCATTTAACCGAGTCGACAGCATTAGTGTTTTGGCCTGCTGGCTGTCAATTTCAGCCTCATCGTCATTTTGGCGGCGAAGAGATATACGTTATCAGTGGCGAATTTATTGATGAGTTAGGTCGATATCCAGCAGGCACTTGGATCCGCAGTCCACACTTAAGTCAGCACAACCCCTTTGTAGAACAAGATACGGTGATTCTGGTTAAGGTTGGCCATTTGATGATAGATGAATAGCGGCCTTGATATGGTTTTTATTAAATCAATCTTGTCGTTTGCGTGCTAATAAGAAATTGTTTCAATTGATCTTATTTTACAGGGCATTTATGGTGTTATCGCTACAATGGACAGATGACTGCAGCTATAGAATTAGGCAAGAATATCACCCAATTGATATCAACATAAACTAGGACAGCACTTAATGACTCAATCAACACTAGCAAACTTCATCAAGGCTATCGATAGCCCACAGAACATTCTATTTGAAGATACTATGGCGATTATTGAGGCGCATTATGTGTTTACGCCATGTGCGTTTACTAATGGTCAACAGAGCAATGCTGAAGGAGAAAATGCCGGCTCTTGTAAGGTGTTTGCTTTTGGGATGTTGCATCAGCTAAATGAGCAACAAACCTTGAGTTTATTTGGTCAGCATTATCGAGATGTCGTGGCCACTCCACAAGGGAATGACCACCAAAATATCCGTCAATTTATGCTTAATGGCTGGGATGGTGTTAAATTTTCAAGCGATGCATTAGCGTTGAAAGGCGCATAATCACCGCTAATTCGACTTTTAGAAGCCTTCAACTCCCGCCATATCTGGTAATTGATGAGCAATGCCTTTATGGCAATCAATACAGGTTTGTGCGCCGCTTTCTAAGTAGGTTGAGTGCATATCAGCTGCGCGGGTTGATTGGCGAGTGAAGTCCATATAGTCGAACTCATGGCAATTTCGGCACTCTAAAGAGTTGTTGGCTTTAAGGCGTCGCCATTCGTGCTCGGCTAATTGGCGGCGTTTAGCTTCAAACTTTTCAGGCGTATTTATCGAACCCACTAAATGCGCCCAAATCTCTTTTGAAGCTTGCATTTTTCGCGCTATTTTATCGGTCCATTTATGGGGCACATGACAATCGTGACAGGTGGCTCGTACACCGCTACGGTTGGTAAAATGAATCGTTGGTTTCATTTCTTCATAGACATTTTGATGGCAACTGCTACAAAACTCCTCGGTACTCGACATTTCTAATGCAGTATTAAATGCACCCCAAAAAATGATCCCAGCAATAAAGCCGCCTATTACCAGAAAGCCTAAGCTGTAATGGACACTCGGCTTTTTCATCACTTGCCAAACAGTATTCAGTAACGCGATTAATTTTTTCATATTTCACTCATAAATGAATAGAAAAGGAGTTGTAATTGACTCTTTAAACGACTCTTTACACGATTAGGTAATGGATGACAGCTGGCCGCAGTAATATAAAAAATAAACCCGACTCAATCAGTATAAGCGGTGTCAGATTATCTGCGCTGTTTGTTGGATAAACATATAGTACGGATGCTAAAAGAAGCTAACTTAAAGGCGTTGGCGAACATACTGTCATCAGTGTAATAGTGTTTTTAGTGATAAATGGATCATTTTTAATGACATTAGAAAGAGGAGGGAACAAGCAAACAAGCAAGGGAAACCTCCCTTGCTATGTATTTTTATTTTGGTTAAATCGCTAATGCAGAAAGTTTAATCTGGTACAAGTTACCTTTGCCATTTTCAATACGGGTAAAGAACAAATACTCGCCGTTAGGTGAGATAATTGGAGTGAACTCATGGTCTGCTGTATTCACTTTACTGCCTAGACTTTTTGCTACTGTCCATTCGCCATCGATTAACTTAGACAGATATAAATCGCCTTTTCCGAGGCTATCATCGCGATCCTTGATACTAAAAACGATCGTCTTGCCGTCTCGAGACACCGCCGAATCACCAATGTTACCTTTCATACCATAAATATGGCTTGGCAATGGTCTTGGAGTGTCAAAGCCATCTCCTTTAGGCTGAGCAACATACATATGGCGACCGTTGTCCCTAAATGAAGGAAAGTATAACTCGCCTTTGTCAGTGAGTGACGGGTATAAGTCTGCTGCGGCAGAGTTAACATCAGTTAAGTATTCAGGTGTTTGCCATTGGCCTTCAGCCCAAGTCGTTCGCCACAAATTGACCTCAGGTGCTTCATCCTCACCCTCTGAAATGGGTCTTTTAGAGACAAAATATAGCTGAGAGTAATCGGCACTGTAATAAGGATCTGCATCGAGGTAATCACCAGAAATAGATAAGGCTGACGGTGCTTGCCACTGGCCATTGCTAAAGTCTGATTGCATCATAGTGCAGTGACTAAAATCGTCAGCACAACGGGCAAAAATGACCTTATCTCCTGCTTTGTTAAACACAGTATTAATTTCAAAATGATCGGCTGTAGAAATAATCCCAGGAGCGAATTCAACAGTTTTGTTGGCCGCTCCAGGGTTATGGTAAGCAGGAGTCGATGCAAAAGTGTGGAGTGACATCATGCATAAGCTGATTGTTATTATGGTTTTTTTCATGAAATGCCTATTGGTGATTTCTTTTGCTTTAGTAAAGCAGGTTTGATGAATTTGAACGGAGGATACAAGGGTTTGTTTTATAAATCCACACTTATGTGAACTCAGATTCGCTTTTAGTGAAAGCGAAAACCTCGGTGTTTTATGTTGCTGACCCTTTAAGTTGGAAATTAGATCTAGATAGAAAATTGTACAGTGGATACTTAATAACTGGGGAGGATAATTCTAGAGGTTGGGATGTTAACAGTGGCTTGGTCTACATCATTAAAATAACGTTTATGAGAAAAGTTCGCATAAACGTTATCTAACAATTTGCTTATTTTGGATCTCTTAGATGAGTTTTTCGATGAGAAAACTGCTGGTTTAGCTGACTAACATCCGCTTTGGTAGGATCTAGCACTTGAGTTTTTCCGTCTTCAGTGACTTGATACTTGTCGACAGTTTTGTTGACAAAATCGACGACAAATACTGGGCCAGACACTTGATTGTTAATTGAAGATAGTCGTTGCTCTGGGCTGCAATCATTACATTCGATGATCATAGCAGACGCATTAGCAGCCATTAAAACTGACGCTGCTAGGATTGATACTTTGTAAGATAACGATTTCATAAAAACTCCTGTAATTCATTTCTCTAAACTGCATTAGTAGAAAGGTGATCTTCGTCACACTTTTATCTTATTGAATAATAAATGAACTGTCTAGTGCAGATAATTATCTTTGGAGTTTTAAGATTAGAATCCTAATCCCTTGAAACGAATAATGTATATGTTTGTGTAGGGGTAAACGAGTAGTAATTCAGGAAGGCAATGAACCTCATGTATTCGATTCCAGCCTATTGGCATTGAGTGACCTTATACTTCATGACCCCTTAAAAATTGAGGTATTAAATTAGTGCTTATTACTATGTAGCACTTACAGTGACAATTAATTCATGGACTAGCTTTGACGATTAAAATGATATATTGTAACATCCCGCTTCAAGTCAACCCCTCACAGAGAAAAGCACGTGAAAAAACAGCTTTTATGTTCACTAATTGTCATTTCTAATGGCGCGATAGCACAGGATAATATTAACCAAACGTCAGAAATGAATGATGATATTGAACGTATTGAGGTGAGAAGACACTGGCAACCATATCGCGGTAATGTGCCATTGATTGATACACCACAAGCTGTCGATAGAATTAATGCTGACACGATAAAAAACGAGGGTATTACTCGTTTTATGGATGCCTTAGATTTTTCTCCAAGTATCGTAAGACAAAACAATTCTGGTGGCATGTTTGATAGCTTTGCTATTCGCGGTTTTTCTGGGGATGAAAACAATCCAACAGGTTACTTAGTGAATGGTTTTAATTCACGGGGTTATAACGGTAATAGAAACACCGCTAATATTGAAACCATTGAAGTAATGAAAGGACCAGGCTCGGCATTGTACGGTCAAGGTGAGCCAGGTGGTACCGTCAATATCGTTACTAAAAAGCCTCAGTTTGAAGAACAAGGCTATATTCAAGGGACTTTAGGTAACTACGATACTAAGCAAGTTGAGTTTGACCACACTAAAGGCATTAGTGATGATGTCGCTTACCGTATCAATGGTTTTTATGAAGATTCAGATACCTATCGCGATCATGTTGATGTTCAAAGCTTAAACTTAAGTCCGTCTCTTTTGTGGAATATTTCAGATGCCACTAGCTTAAGCTATGAAATGGAAATTCTCGATCAACGTAAGCCGTTAGAACGTGGTGTATACGTTTTAGATAATGACTTTGATGCTGTTGATACTTCGGCTTTTTATGGTGACACCAGAGATGGCGACCATACCGTTAAGGCACTAGGTCACCAATTATTATTAAATCATCAGCTTAATAATAATTGGCACTTATTAACCGGCTTAGCTTATCGAGATTCATCGTTTAAAGGACAGTCTTCAGATGCAGAGCTTTCTGACGGTCGCCAGTTGATTTATACCGATCCAAATACGCTATCAAGACAACGAAGAGAGCGTGACTATCAAGCGCAAGATTTGTCAGCGCGCTTCGAGATCAGTGGTGACGTAGAATTAGGAGGGTTTAAGAATAACCTTTTAGTTGGATTAGATTATTATAACTTCCAGTTAGACACTGATTACCGAGTATGGCGCACGGCTTGGGGCTCAGGTGACGATACTTATTCGATTGACCCGAACAACCCTGATTACACTATGTTTCAACCTGAAACATCACCAACGACACTGACATCAGAAGAGCAAACAGGTGTTGGTTTTTATGCGCAAGATTTGATTGAGTTAACCGATAAAGCAAAATTATTGTTGGGCTTCAGGGTTGATCGATTTAATCAGCAAATTTTGAACAAACTGGATAACGAAGAACACGAACAAGACCAAACTGAAGTGTCTTCGCGTTTTGGGTTTGTTTATGAATTAGGTGACAATATCAATGTGTACACCAGCTATGCAGAAGGGTTCAGACCGAACTCTGGTCTAGATTCAGACAGAAATGCCTTTGAACCTGAACAAACTAAGTCGTTTGAAGTGGGCCTTAAGTGGCAAAATGTCGCCGATAGATTTTCAGGTAGCCTCGCACTTTATGACGCAAGCAAAACCAATATGCTAACAGCGGAGCCTGATACTGGTTTATCTGCCACATTAGGTGAAGTAGAAAGTCAGGGCGTTGAATTTCAGCTGAGCACATTACTGACCGATGATACAAGTCTTGAACTCGCTTATGCTTATACGGATGCAAGAACTGCGAAAGACTTGATTGATAACGACTGGGGTGTGCCAATTCCTAAAGGCTCACGCTTAATCAACGTTGCAGAGCATGTCGGTCATGTTGCATTAAGACATTACACTGACATTATGGGTAAAGAAGCTTACTTTGGCGCCACGGTAAATTACGTTGGTGACCGTTTAGGTGAGACAACCGACCCTGACTATATTCTACCTGCATACACCTTAGTTAACTTATCTGCGGCGGTAGATTTAACCAGCAGATTTAGTCTGATGATTGATGTAAATAACTTATTTAATCAGCAGTATTTTGAAAGCTCGTACCATAAGTTATGGACTATGCCGGGTGAGCCGATTAATTTCACCGCGAGTGTTAAGTATCAGTTTTAATCGCTGCTTAGACTTGCTACTGCGTTGTTGAACTTCGGCAGTAGTCTTCATTGACAACAGTTAACATTAAAAAGCGACCCTAGGTCGCTTTTTTGTTGTCTTTAAAACGGACGGGGATATGTCATCATGACATTATTCATTCAATGTTATATCTAATTCCCTCCTACCTCTCAGCTAATTCTTTTCTCACTTTTCATCACACTATCATTAATGTATTGATGTATTGATGT
>NZ_MCUF01000055.1:0-23012 GCF_002873615.1 Shewanella sp. 10N.286.51.B7 | reverse complement strand
CAATTACAGGCAAACCAAAAAACCTTTAAAAACAATCAAATATCACAAGTAAAAAACCACACCGATAGTTAGTTAAAATATTAATTAAAAACTATTAAGATAATTTATTGATCTTGATCCATTTTTATTACGGCTTTAACGGTTATGGTTATTGCAAATGGAATATAGCTTAAGGTCACAACAAGATGAGCAAAGAGATAACTGATAAGATTGATCCACTTGATATGAACCAATACAAAATGGAACGGCTACCTGTCAGATCAAAAACTAACTTCGAGTTATGGTTAGCTAAAAGTGGTATATGGATAGCGTTGGCGGCATTTATCTTTTTACTGACGGGCAACCCAGCCTCTTTTTTGACAGATTTTGACTCATCAATGTTAAGCAAGTCAGCTGCAGAACATTTTCACAATGTCGGCCTGACTGAATTTAGCTGGCATGGGCAGGCGATGTTAGCCATTTTCTGCACTGCGGTTATTTTATGGATTACTGAACCAATCCCCAATTATCTCACCTCATTAATGGTCATTATTGCCTTAGTTCTGACCGGTGTACTGCCTGAACGCCAAGCCTATGCCCAGCTTGGGCATCCAATTATGTGGTTAAACATTCTATCTTTCATCCTAGCTTCCATGTTGGTGTCTTCGGGTGCTGCAAAACGCTTTGCCTTATGGTTTATCTGCCGTTTTGGTACCAGTGCGACACCGATTTTTTACAGTTTTATGGTGATTAACTTAGCCTTGTCTGCCTTTATTTCTGCGACCACAGCAAAGGCTGCGATTTTGATGCCTATTTTTATGGTGATTGCTGCGGTCTATGGCGCAAGAGGCGGAGAAAATAAAAACAACTTCGGCCGAAATTTAGTCCTGCAAAACCTATTACAGATTAACTTATGTGCTGGTGCGTTTGTCACAGGCTCAGGTGCTAACCTATTAGCTGCAAGTCTGATTGCAGGCGCTATTGGCGGCAGTTTCTTCTTTGCCGACTGGATGATAGTCGCCATGCCAATTGTCATCTGCATGATTGTGATTGGCTGGTTACTGGCAACGAAGGTCTTTTTCCCACTGTCACCTGAAGAGCGCCTGCCACAAATCGAAGGAGGGATGGAACGCTTACAACAAGAATTAGATAAAATGGGTAAAGTCTCGTTCCGTGAGATTAAATCTATCGTGATTTTTGTGACTATTTTAGTTTTTTGGGCCACCGACAAATACCACGGCGTCAGTGCAACTGCGATTGCATTCATTGGGGCGATTGTCGCATTAAGCCCGCGTATTGGGGTTGTGAACTGGAACCAAGTCGATGTTCCTTGGCATTTATTACTGTTCTCTGCAGGTGCATACACTCTAGGTGCAGGCTTTAAGCAAACTGACTTACCTAACCTTGCGGTTAACTTTAGCCTTGAATACTTTGGCTTAGATGAATCAACACCATTTAGCGTGTTCTATATTATGCTAACCGGCGCGATGCTATTAAGCTCACTCGTATTCCAATCTAAAACCATGCGCACTATGCTGTTTGTGCCCATTGCCATTGGTATTGCTCAACGTTTTGATTTTCCAATTATGAGCTTAGCTCTACCTGTGGCGCTGTTAATCGAGCACGTTTATGTGCTGCCATTTAACAGTAAGCCAGCTTTGCTGCTTTACTCAACCGATCAATACAGCTTAAGTGACAGCTTTAAGTTTGGTTTTACCATGTTGATGATTGGTTGGGCTACCAGTATTTTAATGGGTGAAACTTGGTTTAAGTGGTTAGGATATGCCCCTAACGGTGTTTTTTGGTAAGATGGATTTTGTGGTAATAACTTAACGATAATAAGCAGATATGAATTCAAATAAAAATGAAATTCGCAGTAAACTCGCTCTGCTTCAGTTAGCAACTGAACTGGGTAGCATCAGTAAAGCCTGCGACATTATGGGTTATAGCCGTGACAGCTATTACCGCTTTAAAAAGCAATATGAAGAAGCAGGTGAACGCGGGCTTAAAAACCTTTCACGCAAGAAACCTGCGCTTAAAAACCGTGTATCACAAGAAGTTGAAGACCAAGTCATCGAAATCGCACTCGATTACCCTAATTATGGTCAAGCGAAAGCTGCGGAACTTCTGACTGCCCGTGGTTGTACTATTTCCGCCAGCGGTGTGCGTACCATTTGGGTGAGGCACAATCTTGAAACCAAGAAAAACCGCCTAGTGGCGCTTAATAGCCGTTTACGTCAGCAAAACCAGCTTAGCTTTAAAAGCCAGCATGATATGGAGCAGCTTTATAAACTCGAGCAAAATGAATCAGCGTTAGATTGTAAATACCCAGGTGATGTTTGTGTGCAAGATACCTTTAGTATTGGCAATGTTGATCCTATGGGTCAGCTCTATCAGCACACTTTCATTGATGCTTATAGTCAGTATGCCATTGCGATTATCAGTGATAATAAAGACTCAAGTACTGCAGCGAACTTTTTGCAATCTACGGTTCAGCCATGGTACATGCAGCAACAGATCAAAATTAACAGCCTACTGACCGATAGAGGGGCTGAATTCTCTGGTAAACAAAGTGCGCCATTTAAAGATTTACTCGACCACGCTGATATCAACCACATTCAAATGCGTGCCTATAATGGCCCTGTGGTTAACGGCTTAGCTGCTCGTTTTCAACAGCTAACCTACGATGAATTTTATGCGCCATTTTTAAAGAATCATCGCATTACGACTATTGAAGAACTCAACCAACAATTACAAAAATGGTTAGACCGCTATAATCATCAATATGCCATTGCTGGCCGCTATACCTTAGGTAAAACCGCCGTTGAAGTGCTGCAATTAAGCAAACACTTAACTAAGTGATCACCTAACTAAATACACTGCTAACTAAATACACTGCTATCTAGCTGACTCCTAAAACCACCCTATTTCGGTGGTTTTTTATGTAACCTCTTCAGGCAAAGTTCTGCTATCACTTCAAGATGATCATTTTATGAGATATCCAATGTGTTTGGCGATAAAGCCTCCTCGCAGTTGTAACCTAAAATCAGTAACGCAAAACACAGTCTTAATCTCACAACGCTGTTTTTAGGGCTTAGTGGTGATTGCTGCTATCAATGGTTTGAGTATGTATGTCAAACTATTGCGATTAATCACACAGTATTCTTAAAGTTAACAAGGAAGTATTATGGAATTTGCTGACGGCATTGTGCAGTTAAACTCTTTCTTTACTGTCACGGTAGGGATTATCGTGCTGTTTATTGGTAGACGTTTAAATCAGGTTGTGGGCTTTTTAAAAGAATTTAGTATTCCTGAGCCCGTTTCTGGCGGGATCATCTTTTCTATTTTATTCACCCTTATTTATGCAGCCACCAGCATTGAAATCAACTTTGATCTAATGGCCAGAGATGTCTTACTGGTGTACTTTTTTACCACTATCGGTATTAATGCCAGCTTAGGCGATTTACTCAAAGGTGGTAAGCCTTTAGTCATTTTGCTCATTGTCACTATTGGTTACATGATTTTGCAAAACCTTACCGGTATAGGTGTAGCAACCTTGTTTGGTCAAGAACCGATTGTCGGTTTACTCGGTGGCAGCGTGTCATTGATTGGCGGCCATGGTACCGCCATTGCCTGGGCACCAAAAATCCAAGAACAATTTGGTTTATCCAGCGCCATGGAAATTGGTATTGCTAGTGCCACATTCGGGTTAATTCTTGCCAGCTTAATGGGCGGGCCCATTGCCAAATACTTGATCAATAAACATCAATTAAAACCTTCAGTTGATTTAGAAGCTGCAAATACGCAAGGTAAAGAAACCGAAACAGCCGTCAAAATGACTTCGTTTGATTTCTTAGATGCCCTATTAGCGATTCATATCTGTGTGATTTTAGGGTTTCTGTTAAATGAAGTGGTCAGCAGTTTAGGGCTAGACTTACCCTTGTTCGTGACTTGCCTATTCGCTGGTATTGTAATAAGCAATTTAATTCCTAAAAGCTACCCACGTATTACTGGCACTGCTTGGCCTAGCCGTACTGCAGCGATTGATCTCATTGCTGATATGTCACTAGGAACGTTCTTAGCGATGTCATTAATGAGCATGCAATTATGGACATTAGTGGATTTAGCTGGACCTATCTTTGCCATTCTTGGGATGCAATTTATTGTGGCTATTGTGGTCAACTTATTCATCGTGTTTCCTGCAATGGGCAAGAATTATGATGCCGCTGTGATTTGTTCAGGCTTTGGTGGTATCTCACTGGGCTCAACACCAACAGCGATGGCTAACATGTCAGCAGTCTCAATGCGCTATGGATACTCTGCTCAAGCCTTCATCATTGTGCCGTTGGTTTGCGCCTTCTTTATCGACTTAGCCAATGCGTTAATCATCCCTTACTTTATTGGTCTAATGCAGTAATCTGCTAGCGACTTACTGAAATCAATCACTCATTAAAAAGGGAAGCAGTTGCTTCCCTTTTTAATTGCCATAAACAAATGCAGCCTATACAGAAAACTTAGTAATACACTTATAGCATTCTGTTCAATGGCTACTTACCACCAGCGATGTCAACAAATGAGCCTGTGACATAACTAGCCTCATCCGATAATAACCACGAAATGGCATTCGCCACCTCTTCAGGCGCACCACAGCGCTGTAACGGGGTGGTTGCCCCCAATCGTTGTGCACGTTCTGGCTCTCCGCCATCAGCATGAATACTGGTATCGATTAGCCCAGGACGAACACCATTAACCCGTATGCCATTGCCTGCAACTTCCAATGATAAGCCCTTAGTTAATGAATCTATCGCACCTTTTGAGGCTGCATAATCAATATACTCAAATGGCGCACCTAGGCGAGATGCCGCAGAAGATACATTGACGATTGCACAACCTTGCTGCATCACTTTTAGGGCTTCACGACAACACAAAAAACAACTAGAGACATTAGCGATGAGAACGCTATTGAATCGCTCAAGACTCATATCGACTAGGTTTGATTGTTGATATAAGATGCCAACGTTATTAACCAAATGTGTCACTTGTCCTAAAGCTTGCTCAATTGATAAAAAGAGTTGTATCACTTCTGCTTCTACGGACACATCTGCTTGTATCGCAATGGCTTTACCACCTTCAGCCTTAATTGCTGCTACAACATCATCCGCTGCATTTTTCTGACTTCGATAATTAACACACACAGCATACCCTTGGCGTGCGAGTAACTTTGCCGTCGCAGCACCAATTCCTCTACTTGAACCTGTTACTAAGGCTACTTTTTTCATATATTCACTTCCGTATGATGTCACGAGTCTTGAGTAGATAAAGACACCTTGGCACGCTTAAGCTAAGCGTTATCGACTTAAACATAAATCGTCCCTAACAGATACAAAGTGCCATAGCCTGAAACCAACACACGGTCATTGTCTATCTGACAATATAAAACCCCGCTTCTCGCAGAGGCCTGCTGAGCAACAAGTGCGGTTTTATTTAATATGCTAGACCAATAAGGTGCTAACCCCGCATGAATAGATCCTGTAACCGGATCTTCGTCACCGCCATTTGCAGGCCAGAAATAGCGAGAGATAAAGTCATGTTTACTGTCATCATCGGCTTTTGCTGTTACGACCACATCAAAAGGTGCAAGCCGTTTGAGCGTTTCCGACTGATATTGTATGTCTTTGACTTCATCAGCTGACGCCATAACAGCAAAGTAGGCTTGCTCGCTTTTTAGGACGCTTTGCGGCTTAATGGATAAGCCCTCATATAAGTCTTCTGGTACCACTTCAATTGGTGAAGGGGCGAGATTAGGAAAGCTCATTTGAATACGCATGTTAGTTAATTGAGTAACCTGAAGCTTGCCGACCTTTGTGGTCAAAAACTCAAGCTCACCATCACAACCTAAATGGTTAAACAACACAAATGATGCTGCCAAAGTTGCATGGCCACAAAAATCTATTTCAGTGAGGGGTGAGAACCAGCGGATCTCATATTGGTTAATACCAATTGCTTTAATAAAAGCGGTTTCAGATAAGTTATTTTCAGCAGCAATATTTTGCATTAACTCATCATCAAGCCAGTCATTGATAGGAATAACAGCGGCAGAATTGCCCTTAAAGTTTGTATCGGTGAATGCATCCACCACATATATCTCTAATTCCATGAGTTTGCTCCCATTCCTTTAGCCGCTCTAATTTAATGAGCAAACGCTTGCTGCAGCTCATTCAATAGCAATCAATTTAAACGAATTTAGCCTGCCATGGCTATAGGAAGGTTATAAAACATTTTCATGTCCAATGCGCTAAAACAGCCATTAATTTATGGGTATTCAGGCATAGATTATAAAGGGCATCGGATGAAATTATAGACCGTATAGATACCCTTCAGCCTATGTTTCGCTAGATAAGAGCTACGGGTAAAGAGCGAGTCGAGCGCTTAACTCGTTGCACGACACCAAAAAACCAGTTGCATGCTATAAAATATTGTTGATTGCCATGCTGACAATAAAGCTGATTGCGTTGCCACAATCAGCTTACTTCAGAGCACGGCTATCACCAATTCGCAGACAACTAACTCAACCAACGCCTCCGTCGGTTAGCAGCGCTATATGGTTAAGGCAAATTCAACTTCTGTTGCACTATCTGCCAAGGCACCCATTTAAAGTTTTGATGTTCGTCAGGCAGTCTGTTGCGGCCATCTTGCACCACCAACATACCGTCAGACCATACCCCAGTACCTACCGCACTCGACGTTACCGCTAAGCCATCGGTTTCGGCGCTACCATCATGGCCTTTTGAGCCATTAACCCCAATCCGAAAGCGGCTGACATAAGCAAATGGCGGCTGAGCATCGTACAGCAGATAACTGTCATTACCTTGGCTCGACACCACTAAATAAGCATCACCATTGGGGTGCTGATAAAGATCTAACCCTTCAATGTCGGCCACCAAAGGACCACCAGCAATAATGATCATGTTCCCTTGTGGCTGACTGCCACTGAGATCAAACAGCCAAATGCCGACATTTTCCTCACCGACAAACAATCGCTGAGTGCGATCATCGACCACACAACCTTCCGGTTGGCTAGGTACAGTAAAACGCTGCACCTCTGTGGCTTTAAGGTGGTCGTTGTCCCATGTTAACGCCAGTTGACTAATCAGCCCTGACTTGTCATTGGCAAAGGCGTAAAGGCTATCTTCGGTGGGTTGGTACAGACACAATCCGTAGATGTCGCTAAGACTGGTCGCTTGCTCCAGCAATTGAGTCAGCTGGCCTTGGCCATCAATCGCAAAAATACTCAAACTATTGCGGTCACGGTTACTTGCCACAGCAATATCCCGATACTCGCCACCTAACTTAACCCGCTGACGAATATCGACATTGTTCACTCGGCCGGCTGCTAATTGTTGTACCTGATTGCCCTGCATATCAAAGCTCAGTAAGCCCCAGCGTTTATTAGTGCCCAATATGCGACTGAGACTCGGCTCAGTAGGGTGAACCCAAATAGCAGGGTCATCCATAGTGTCGCCAGCACGGTCGGCAATGGCACTTTCCACTTGTGTCGGGATCTCGACGATAAGCTCGTCCGGCGCTGATGTCAGAGGCTGAAACGGCCACTCGCTTTGGTAATAGCTTTTATCACTATCAACAAGATAAGTGATCTGCTGACCATCAACAGCAAAGCTTTCTATATCATCGATGCCCAAATTGGCGCTAAATAAGCTATTACCATCAATGTCAAACACTTGACCACTATTGTCGCTCAGTAGTATTTGTCCAGCAAACTGGCCGATATCGATGTAGTCATTATCACTATGGTGTAGCACTAACTGTCCTTCTGCTGGGCTATTCGGCGCTGCTGGGTATTGCCATACGCCCTGCTGGTTTTCCACTACATATAACTGCTCAGCATCTACGGTACATGTCAGTGCGCCCATCACCACCGATAAACTACGTAACAATTGCGGCTGCCACTGCTGTTCACTCATTAGCAGCCATTGCTCCGCTTGGCCCTCTTCATTACCTATCCAGGCATACAAGTTCTTGTCAGCGGCGCGGGGCTGCAAACACAGCCAATCGACCTGAATTTGTCGCTTGGGCAGTAATGGCAAGCGCTGCATATTATCGACATCAAGTTTAATTCCCTGTACTTGGTCTACTTGCATATCGTAAGTCAGTGCAATATCGCCCCAGATATCAAGGTGTTCAAACTGACCGGGTACAATGTTTTTCAGCTCGCCATCTGCCAACACGAGCCCCTGCTGTTCACTGGCAAACAGCCAGTTGTCGCGCCATTTGGCCGCCTGACTGCCCGCGGCGGGCCCAACAAGCGTCAACTTATCGCTCGTCGCCGTTACTGCAACAGCAATGCCGCTGACACACAGACCGCCGATAGCAAGCCATAAGTAACTATTTTTAATATTTTTTATTGTTAGATTCATGAATCAATCCCTACATATTGATGTACTGAATGCCTAATTGGAAAGTACGACCGTACTCTTCATATTGGGCGTTGTAGCGTGATTGACCGGTATAAGCGTAATAAGGCTCATCTGTTAAGTTGATCCCTTTAAAGTAAACCGTGACGTTTTCAGTGATATAACCTTTGGCAACAAAATCCCATTGGGTGTGGGAATCTTGATAGATGTCAAAATCAGCATCATCAAGCTCTGAGACTTCAATCAAGTACTCTGATTTATAAGCTGCTGATAAACGCAAACTAACATAACTATTTTCATATCCAAATGAGGCATTTGCCGTGAGTTCTGATTGACTCGGCAGTGGGATATCACGGCTTTGCTTACCATCATCTTGCCAAGAGATCGTGGCAGACGAATCGCTAGCGGTGACATTGGTGGTAAAGATAAGGCCACGCCAATCTTCTGGCATAAAACTAAAATCTTGCACATAGGTTAGCTCAACCCCAGTGATATTAGCCTCATCACCATTAGTGAAGGTATTGGCTTTATCGAAGTCTTGATAAGGACCATAACCGCCTAAATCTGCTTCATAGATAAAATTGTTTATGTCTTTGTAAAAACCGCTGGCCGATAAAACGCCGAGGCCGCCCATGTAATGCTCAATGCTCAAGTCCCAGTTCATTGACTCTAGGGCTTCAAGATCTGGATTACCAAAGCTGGCTTCTAGCTCATCATCGTCGACTTCAATGAGATAACCCGGCGCTAGCTGACCAAAGGTCGGACGCACAATAGTATTGCTCCACGAGGCGCGCACGACAGTATTATCGCTGTACTTATAATTGAGATGCAGCCCTGGCAACCAGTGTTGATAGTCTCTATCGGTTTCGCTGGCAAAAAACGCATCTTGGCTTTCATCAAAACCAGAGCCTTTGGTGTGCATATCGGTATGCTCAAAACGCACCCCTGCTAGCACGCGTAATTGATCAATGTCGACATGCCCCATCAGGTAGGCGGCACTGATATCTTCATCAATATCAAAGTCGTTAATGGTCGATTCAATCTCGTCTTTAGCACTGTCGGCATCCATACCATTGACCAAGGCCCATACGGGGGCTGCATTAATGGATGGACCGAAACGGCCTAAATTGTAATCTGGCTCTGGACCGGCATAAGCGCTCATCAGTAATTGGTCATCAGCGATGCCTTGATCGGAAAAGTCCTCATAAATCCAGATGTCTTCACGATTCTCTTTACTGCGGGCGGTGTATTTTCCGCCAAATTTAACTTCTACAGGCAAATCGTTAATCAACCACGTTTTGCTCAGGTCGAAATTCGCTGAGACCATGGTATCCACTGCACTTGAGTCGGCAATTTCCACTTTATCTAATTCATATTGATCTGCACTGTAAAATGACTCAGTTGCAGTCACTTTGGGTATGTGAGTATCATCGACGGCCACATCAGTGAACTCACCTTTAAAATCGGCGCCGCCTATGTGTCTTGGTTTATCTGCAGTCGCTCTGCTCCAACTGGTTTGATAATCCAGCGTCCATTTATCAAATCGAGACTGGCCGCCGAGTACCAAAGAGCCTATCGCTTGATCTTCGCTTCGTGATTTAAGCGAACGAGTGGCTTCTACATCACCACTTTCACCCATTGCCACGCCATCTTCCCAAGCGATTTCATTACCATTGCGGGTTTCAGTGTCATCAAACTGACTATAAAGCGTGCGTAAATACACATCGTTATTGTCATTAGGGCGGTAGTCAAAGTTAACTCCCACACCAATGCGCTCACGGTTAATTTGATAGTCACGCGGCTCCATTTCCTCAAGTAATACCGGTTCATCAAACGCCCATTTACCGCCCGTTTCAACATTGTCAGAACCAAAATCACGGTTATACCAACTTGCAGCGATAGCGACACCCAGACGGTCATCAAAAATATCGCTATAACTGGCAGCTAATTTGGGGTTGGTGTTCTCGGTCAGTTCATCATAGGAGCCTTCGGCACTGATATTGAAGTAAGTATCATCACGATCGAATGCAGATAAGCTTTTAACCTCAATGGCGCCACCTAACGAGTCAGCATCCATGTCAGGGGTTAATGTCTTAGACACTTCTACCGATTGCAACAGATCAGCCGGTAGCACATCGAGTGCCACGGCGCGGCGATCGCTATCTGGCGAAGGCAGTCTAGTGCCGTTCATTGATACTGCATTATAATCTGGCGCCATCCCGCGAATACGCACGAATCGGCCTTCACCTTGGTCGCGCTCTATCGATAACCCCGGTACCCGTTGCAGTGCTTCACTGATGTTTGTGTCTGGAAAATTGCCTAATGCATCTGCACTGAGCACACTCACTAAGTTATCAGCCGCTCGCTGACGATTTAATGATTTGCTCAACGCGCCGCGCTGACCTACCACTTGAATATGTTCTAACCCTTGGCCCTGCAACTGGATCTGGCTATTGCTAATACCGTCTTGCGTTACCTTAATGCGCTCTCGATGAGTCTGCCCACCTAAATAGCTAGCCACTAAGGTATATTCGCCCGCAGCAATTTTGGGGAAGAAAAACCGCCCATCACGATTGGATTCTAGTTTTAAATTTAGCTCTTCAATACTCACTAAGGCACCTTGCAGTGGCAATTGCGTGTGACTGTCTTTAACTGCACCTTCGATACGCCCTGCCCAAGCAGCTGATGGCATGCACAAGCTTGAAGCAAGCAAGGCGATATAAAGAGGGGAAAGCGAACTCTTTAACGTCATGATTTTACATCCTATTGGTTGTTAGCTCTGATGGGCGGCAAAGCTAGATGAAGGATATGACAATGATGTGACGCAGGTATTTCTCCTAGACCCAAATAGGCCTAAATAGCTATGTAACCGAGGGCTTTGAGCTAAAATGACTGGGCTAAACTTGGTTAATTGATATTAGAAGCAGTGTGTTATTTACTCTATAAAAGCCAAATAATGTGCAGGTTTTAAAAGAAAAAAAGCCCATGAACTAGTTTCATATTTATACCAGCCCAAAATAAGTTGAAACTTTTTAAGCAAAACTGACTCGTTGAATGAGCTAGTTTGCCTCCCCTAAATTGACTTAAACCATCACAAAAGCGTCATATAAGCGCGGTAACGTAACTATCACTATAATTAATCACTTATAAACCATGATCCCTAGCTATAGATTTGCCACTTCGATACTCCTAAGCTGCGCTACATTATTGAGCCTGTGTCTACTCCAAGCGCAACTCAAACCTAGTGCCGATATTGACTGGCTCGATATCACCACCGAAGGCGCGCTATTATTACTAGGCTTAAGTTGGCTAGTGCTGGTGTTATCTGCCCGACCTGGCGGTCGTGTCACCCAGCTATTACTGATTGGCTTATTGGGGTATAGCCTTGGCTGCTATATGGATTTACTCGATGAGTTCTTTATTAACGACAGCTTGCCGAGCTGGTTCAATTTAATGGAAAAGCTGCCGACACCTATTGGCTTAGTCACCTTGACCTTTGGTTTATGGCTATGGCGAGAAGAGCAAACCACCATCAACGAGCAGCTGCGAACCCGCGAGCAATTTTATCGCCAACACCAGCTGGTTGATCACCTAACCCAGCTGTGCGATGCCAGAGCCATGCGCCACCAACTCGAGCAACATTTAGCTCAACCCCACGCTATCGCATTGATCATGATTGATCTGGATAATTTTACCCAAATCAACCATCAACGAGGTTTTACCCAAGGCGACCAACTGCTGACTAACGTCGCACAAATGTTAGCTAGTCAGCTTCGTTCACAGGATTTAGTGTGCCGATACGCCGGCGATCGATTTGTTATTATGCTAAGCCAATGCAGCCAAGTCTTTGCAGAAGCCATGGCCCAAGAGCTGGTAAACGCCATCACACCACTGGGCTGCCAAGCAAGCCAAGCGATATGCTTTACCGCCAACAATAACGCTCAACCTTCACTCAACGCTGAGCAACTTATTGAGCAGGTAAACCAAAACCTAGAGCAAGTAAAGCAAGCACAACGATGGCCTAAAGCCGGATGAAATTAACGGCAATTGCCTATGCTGATGATAAATGCATTGATAGCCAGCTACTCGTCGCCAATTTGGTAGCACTGTTCCGGCTGCGGGGCTTATCCACGGCCTCCCTGTTGGCGGGCAGCGCCATTTTCGAACAAGACTTTTGCCAGGCTGAACACAAAATTAGTCCGCTGCAATTGGCTAAACTGGTGAGTAATGCAATTAAATCTTGGCCTACTGACGACCTTGCTTTTATTTTGGGTCAGCAGTGGTTACCAGCCCAAAGTGGTCAACTAAGCCAAGGTTTACTCTGTAGTGAAGACTTAGATCAAGCGCAGCGATTTTGGCAACGCTACCATTGGCTTGTTCAGCCTTGGCTACAGATCTCACGCTGGCAAACCGCCGAACAGCAGCATCTGCTGCTCCAGCAAGACTTAGGTATGCCACAGCTGCAACGCTTTTTCATAGAATTAAGTTTATCGAGCTTAGTATCCAGTTATAAACGTTTAAGTCGCTGCCGCTGGCAAGGTCAGTTCTCACTCCCCTATTCAGCCCCAAGCAATATTGACCAATACTACAAATACCTTGGTGACGAATTGAAATTTAACCAACCTATCTGTGTCGTCAGCGTCAACCAATCTACACTCAAGCAAGCTTTTGAATTACATAATTCGCAAGGTTTTTTACAAGCACAACGACAGCTGAGGCGGCAATATTTAAATGCTGATCGTCGTATTGGTTTGCCAGCAACCATCCGCGCTCTTCTGCTAAGACAAATCCACGCTAATTTGAGTTTGCCCGATGTCGCACAGCAGCTGTGTCTCAGCCCCGCGACACTGAAGCGACGGCTAAAGGCATTTAGTATTAGCTTTCAGCAACTGCAAGATGAAGCCAAACTACAACATGCTATCTACCTGATTGTGATTAACGGCGACAGTAACCTTCATATCGCCAAACAATTAAAATTTGCCGACAGTAATAATTTTCGCCGCTCATTTAAGCGCTGGACAGGACAATTACCTAGCCAGTTTAGATATTGGTTATCAAATTAGATCGATTGCCCTGCAGCCACCCCTGATGACCATGCCCACTGGAAGTTGAACCCGCCGAGCCAGCCACTGACGTCCATCACTTCACCGATAAAGTATAAGCCCGTGACATTTTTCGCTTCCATGGTTTTAGATGACAACTCGTTGGTATCAACACCGCCAAGCGTTACTTCTGCGGTGCGGTAACCTTCGGTGCCATTCATCACGATTGACCACTCATTTAAGTCTCTAGCAATTTGGTCTCGTTCACCGTGCCCTAATTGATTTAAGGCTTTATCCAGATGAGTTGCATCAAACAACGTTTCAACAAGACGCTTTGGTAACCACTGACTAACCGTATTTCTTAAGCTTTGTTTAGGATGATTAGCCAGTGCAGTTTCAATTTTTTCTTTGGCACTTTCATTGGGCAATAAGTTAATACTAATTGCTTGTCCTGCTTGCCAGTAATTTGAGATCTGCAAAATAGCTGGGCCAGATAAACCACGATGAGTAAACAATAGTGCTTCACTAAATTGGGTACCATCTTCAGCGGTTATGGTTGACGGCACAGCAATGCCTGACAGCGGCTCAAAACGCGCTTTTTGTTCACTATGCCATGTAAATGGCACTAAGCCAGCAGTGGTCGGTAACACCTTGAGTCCAAATTGTTCTGCAAGTTTGTAACCGTAAGGTGATGCGCCAAGTTTTGGCATGGATAAGCCGCCTGTAGCAATCACTAATGAATCACAGCTAAATTCACCATTGGAGGTTTGCACTTCAAACTGTCCTTGGGCATTTTTCGCCACACTCATGATCTCAGTGCGCAGCTGTACTGTAGCGCCCGCCCAATCACATTCAGTCATCAACATGGTGACGATTTCTTTGGCTGAATCGTCACAGAATAACTGCCCGTGGTCACGTTCATGGTAGTTAATACCATGACGTTCAACTAACTCGATAAAATCCTGTGAACGATAGCGGGCTAGTGCAGACTTAACAAAATGGCTGTTGCCACATAAGAAGTTATGCGGCTCTACTTTTTGGTTGGTAAAGTTACAACGACCACCACCGCTGATAAGAATTTTTTTACCTGCCTGTTTGGCGTTATCTAACACCAGTACATCACGACCTCGATAGCCTGCAGTTGATGCACACATTAATCCTGCTGCGCCTGCGCCAATAATAATTATGTCGTGATGTTTCACAGGTTTACTCTCTTATTCGTTAAGCGCCTTACGGCAATCGATTAGCATATTTTAGTGGCGGATTTTTCATCAGCCACAAAAAAGGGCGCTATATTAGCACCCTTTTCGTTGTATTCACACTTGCACTAGCTTGAGAGTGTTTCAGACTTCTGTTCGCGTCCTAGTAGCTCTTTGGCTGCATCTACAGGGGCTTTACCTTTATAAAGCACTTGATAGATTTGCTCAGTGATTGGCATTTCAACACCAAGACGTTTAGCTAAAGTGTAAACCTCTTTAGTATTGCGATAACCTTCAACCACTTGGCCAATTTCTTCTTGGGCGGTATCGACATCGCTGCCTTTACCTAGTGCCAAGCCAAATCGACGATTCCGAGATTGATTATCTGTACAAGTCAGCACTAAATCACCTAGGCCCGCCATACCCATAAAGGTATTAGCATCCGCATTTAATGCGACGCCTAAACGTGTTAGTTCAACTAAACCACGGGTGATCAATGCAGTACGAGCATTAGCGCCAAAGCCAATGCCATCTGACATACCCGCGCCAATTGCGATAACGTTTTTAACAGCGCCACCCAATTGTAAGCCAGTAAAGTCATCATTTGCGTAAACACGTAAACGTTTTGGGCTATGTAATAACTCTACCAAATCATGAGTAAAGTCGGTACACGTTCCCGCTACCGAAATAGCTGTCGGCATACCGGCAGCAAGTTCTTTGGCAAACGTTGGTCCTGATAATACTGCTAATGGAAATTTCTCACCAAGTTGCTCACGAGCAACATCTTGCAGTAATCGACCTGTTTCAGGCTCTAATCCTTTAGTGGCCCAGACAATGCGCGCATCATCTCGTAGTAAAGGTTTGGCCTGTTTCAGTACTAAACCAAATACATGGCTTGGTACTACAACCAAAACATTTTTACTCGCAGCAAGTGCTTTGCCTAAGTCGGTTTCTAATTCAAGTGTGTCAGGAAAGGTAATTCCTGGCAGAAATGCATTATTAGCGCGCTCTTTGGCTAGGGTTTCCATGTGCTCAGGCTCATGGCCCCATAGCAAGGTCTTATGACCGCTGCTTGCAAGGGAAATGGCAAGAGCAGTGCCGTAAGACCCTGCTCCTAATACTGTAATCTCGGTAGTATTATCCATATTGATTAAGCGTTTGCTTCTTCAGCAGCTGGAGCTGCTGCAGCGTCTTGCTGACGTTGTTGAACGTACTGAGCGAATAACGCATCAAAGTTAACAGGTGCAAGGTTAAGCTGTGGGAAAGTACCACGAGCAACTAAGTTGCCTACAGTTTCACGTGCATATGGGAATAGTACGTTAGGGCAGTAAGCACCTAATGAATGAGCAAGTTGCTGTTCAGTTAAACCAGTGATAGAGAAAATACCAGCTTGTTGAACTTCACATAAGAATGCAGTTTCTTCACCGTTTTGAGCTGTAACAGTTAAAGAAAGAATCACTTCATACACGTCATCAGAAAGTTTGTTGCTACGAGTGTCTAGGTCTAGCTTAACTTCTGGGTTCCATTCTTTTTGGAAAACAGCTGGGCTGTTTGGCGTTTCAAATGAAACGTCTTTAGTGAATACGCGTTGAATGTTGAATTGTGGTGCTTGTTCTTCGTTGTTAGCTACTTCAGCCATGATTTTCTACCTTCAAATTGTGTTTTAGCTCTTCTATGAAGCTAATTTTAGATTTGGGCTTTTATTACTAAAATGCAGCTGATGCCATATTTTAGTCCATCCCGATTAAAGTTGATCTAACTAGTTAACAAAACGCCTGTAAGCCCTTTATACAAGTAGGATCTTGTTCTACTCGCTAATATTGTCATCAGCGAGTAGCTGGTTACCTTTTACTTCTTACCTTTAACAGTCGGTAAGTTAGCCGCAGTCCAGTCACCCATACCGCCTTTTAGGTTACTGACATTTTCAAAGCCTTGCGTAACAAGAAGTTGAGCTGCTTGCGCAGACGTCATACCAGCATTACATACAGTAATAATGGGACTGCTTTTATACTTTTCAAGGCTTGTCGCTTTATTATTTTTAATTTCAGACAAAGGCACATTTAACGCATCTACGATGTGGCCTTTACGAAACTCTTCTTGAGAACGAACATCAATGACTTTACCGTCTTGTTTGTTCATTAACATGGTCAATTCTTGCGTATTGATATTAACGACTTTAGAGGTTGCAGCTTTAATCGTAGTCACGACTACCGCAATGAACAAACCAACCCACGCAATACTCAATACTGGGTTTGCTTGAAAAAATTCAATATATTCTTGCATCTTCTCTGCCTACTTTAAAAATGGCTAAAATTAATAAGCCACAGAGTATACCGATTGCGTCTTTATAATGCAGCAAGTTCAAGCCTATTACTCGACTCCAATGATTTATTAGTGCCACTTTACCTAAGAAAGATTGCATTTAGTTAACAAGCAAAGGTCAAATCCGCAGTAATTATGCTTTTATTGCAAATAATTCATCAAGCCTCCCAGCCACTCAGACAACGCCATGGCTATTGAAATAACCTCTCTTAGAGCAAAGCTGTAAGTAAATTACTTTTTCAGCGCCTGCATAAGTAGTAATATCGATACCATTAAAATTTTAACTTTCTCATCAACTTTTAACTTTCAAATAGAGGTATTTCCATGGCGACTCAAAAGCGTCCATTGGCACTCCTTATCTTAGATGGTTGGGGTTACCGCGAAAATACGCATCAAAATGCTATTTTTCACGCTAACACTCCCGTTTTAGATAAATTGAATGCTACTTATCCACACAGTTTAATTTCAGGCTCAGGTTTAGATGTAGGTTTACCTGATGGTCAGATGGGTAACTCTGAAGTGGGTCATATCAATATTGGTTCTGGCCGTATTGTCTATCAAGAACTGACACGTATTACTAAGTCGATTGCAGATAATGAATTCACTCAAAACGCTGCTTTATGTGAATCTATCGACAAAGCAATTAGCAATAATGGCGCAGTGCACATCATGGGGCTGATGTCTCCAGGTGGTGTCCATAGTCATGAAGATCACATTGAAGCTATGTGTCGAATGGCAGTTGAACGTGGCGCAACTAAAGTGTACTTACACGCTTTCCTAGATGGCCGAGATACACCACCTCGCAGTGCAAAAAATTCATTGGCGCATTTTGATGAGTTATTTAACAGTTTAGGACACGGTAAAATCGCTTCATTGATTGGTCGTTACTACGCAATGGATCGTGATAACCGTTGGGATCGCGTACAAAAAACCTATAACCTCATCACTCAAGGTGAAGCTGAATTTAACTACTCTAATGCCGTTGAAGCATTAGAGGCAGCATACGCCCGTGATGAAAATGATGAGTTTGTTGCAGCAACCACTATTGGCGAAGCTGCTCATTTATCTGACGGTGATGCGCTTATTTTCATGAACTTCCGCGCTGACCGTGCACGCCAAATTACTCGCAGCTTTGTAAATGCTGACTTCGATGGCTTTGAGCGTAAAGCGACGCCTGACGTCAATTTTGTGATGCTAACAAACTATGCCAACGACATTAAAGTCCCTGTGGCATTCCCATCAACAGATTTGGTTAATACCTTAGGTGAGACTTTACAAAACCAAGGTAAAACTCAGTTACGCATTTCAGAAACTGAAAAATATGCTCACGTAACCTTCTTTTTTAATGGCGGTAAAGAGCAACCATTTGAAGGTGAAAGCCGCGAACTGATTAAATCTCCAGATGTAGCAACTTATGATCTTCAACCTGAAATGAACTCAACAGAGCTAACCGATAAGCTGGTTGCTGCAATTGAGTCAACAGACTATGACGTGATCATTTGTAATTACCCTAACGGTGATATGGTTGGTCACACAGGAAACTTCGATGCCGCAGTAAAAGCATGTGAAGCTGTAGATGCATGTATTGGCCGTGTGGTTGAAGCGTTACAAAAAGTGGGCGGCGAATGTTTAATTACCGCCGATCATGGTAATGCTGAGCAAATGACCAATGAAGAAACAGGTCAAGCACATACCGCCCATACCAGTGAACTAGTCCCATTCATTTATGTTGGACGTGATGCCACTATCGAAGAGGGCGGCCGATTGAGCGATATAGCGCCAACTATGTTAACCTTGATGGAACAAGAAGTGCCATCAGAAATGACAGGCCACTCAATCATTAAACTCAAAGAGTAAATAGCCACTCGTGAAAAAACGACTATTGTTTAAAGCCAGCATACTTGCTGGCTTTCTGATACTTTCATCATCAGTTCAAAGTGCCGATCTGAACAAGCGTCAGTCTGAGCTTAAAGCTATTCAAGCACAGATTAACCAACAGCAAAGCTCTTTGAAAGACAGCAGCCGCCAACGGGAAAAACTCATTTCGTTACTCAAACGAGATGAGCAAGCTATTTCTAGTGCTGCACAAAAAGTAAATTTAACTCAAGCGTCTCTCAGTCAAGTTAATAGCAAACTCAGTGAGCTAGATGTAGAAAAAATTCAACTAGATAAACGCCGTACAACACAACAAAAAACCTTATCTAAACAACTTTCAAGTGCCTATTTAGCCGGTAATCATGACTACTCAAAAATGATGCTGAACCAGCAAAATCCCGCAACAGTTGAAAGAATGCTGGCTTACTATCAATATCTAAATAACGCCAGAATTGCCGCTATTACAAATCTAAAGAGCACCATAGAGCAATTAGATACCGTTAAGACTCAACAAGTTGAAGAACAGCAAAAGCTGAATGCATTAATCATTGAGCAAAAGCAACAAGCTGAGCAACTCAATAAAGAACAAAGCCAACGTCAGCAAACTTTAGCGCAGATCCAGCGCACCCTTACTAGTAAAGGTGCGGAACTGGAACAAATGCAAATAGAAGAGGCCAGCTTGAAGCGCCTCATTGAGCAAGCGTTACTTGCCGCTAAAGACAACCCTCAAATGGATGGCTTAGCTAAAAAACGTGGACAATTAAATTGGCCAACAAAAGGCCACTTAGCCTCAAAGTTTGGTAGTCGTCGTTCAGGTCAAATCCGTTGGAAAGGAGTGGTAATAGCCGCCCCTGAAGGACGTAACATCACAGCCGTTGCACCAGGCACTGTAATTTACGCCGATTGGTTACGCGGTTTTGGTATGGTGATGGTCGTTGATCATGGTGAAGGTTATATGAGCCTTTATGGCCACGCACAGGCGTTATTAATCCAACCAGGTGAAACGGTGCAGAAAGGTGAATCAATTGCCCTTGTCGGGAGTTCAGGCGGACAAACAGAATCTGGCCTATACTTTGAAATACGACACAAAGGGCAAGCCGTTAACCCAGCGAAATATTGTCGATAATCATCAGGCTATAAAAGCCTAATTCGCTGAAATAACCGACGCCCTGAATATACCTTAACGGTATTAAGGGGCGATTATGATGCAATTTGCACGCTATTTATTATGTTTTCTATTGGGTATTTCAGTTGCTTTATCAATGAGCTTATCAAGTTCAGAGCAACACTATAAATATGAATCTGAATACAGTTACACGCTGCTATTAGATGTTATCGACACAATTCACACCTACTACTTCAACGATGTTGATCGAGAAGATTTAATCGAATTCGCCATCGATGGCATTTTTACAAACCTTGACCCATATTCCGGCTTTTTGGATTCTGAAGACTACCAAAGCATTAACGATAGTAATAGTGGGCAGTATTTCGGCTATGGTTTTGAAGTGGCAACCGACGACGATCAAATCACTATCATTACTCCTTACCCCAATTCACCTGCAGCAAGAGCAAACTTACAGCCAGGCGATAAAGTACTACAGCTAAACGATACCATTATTGATAGCAGTAACTTAACTGACGTATTGATGGACATAAAACAAAATAGTAATAATAAACAGACAATTAACTTAACCATTGAACGTGAAACTGACTCGCCATTCAAGCTTTCATTAGATCCAGAGCTTATTCATATAGAGTCTATCAACGCTAAAATTATTAAAGGTAATATCGGTTATATACAGTTAAATTCGTTTCAACACGACGCGACTAGCGCCATTATCAAACAAGCTAAACTTTGGAAAAATGAATCATTAAGTGGACTTATTTTGGATGTTAGGAACAATCCGGGTGGCTTATTGGGTCAAGCAATTAGTATTGCGGATCTGTTCTTGAAAAAAGGGTTAATAGTCTCAACTGAAGGGCGTTTTTTTGATGCCAATGAAGTTTATTACGCATCTCAACCAACTATTTTCGAAGATATCCCAATGGTGGTATTAATCAATAAAGGCTCAGCTTCAGCATCAGAAGTGCTGGCAGCAGCACTGCAAGAAAACGAACGAGCAACACTTGTAGGTGAAACAAGCTTTGGTAAAGGTACAGTACAAAGCCTAATACCCATGTTAGAAATGGATAATGCGATAAAGCTAACCATTGCAAAGTACAGCACGCCTGATGGCAATGACATTCACAGTAAAGGTATTGAACCCGATATTAAAATTTCAAACGAAGCTATTCTAAATTCTGATTATCTGGATATAATTGAGCAAACAACTGCGCAATATGATGAACCACAGGATGGTCAGATTTCTTCAGCTATTGCATGGATAACTACTCATAACTAAAAAGCAGACTCTGTGCGCAAAATATTTTTTGGATTAGCTCTACTCATTACTGGACACGTACAAGCCGCAAACATCGCTATCATCATTGACGATATAGGTTATCGTCAATCAGATGAGGCTGTGCTGACGCTCCCTAATACAGTCACCTTATCAGTGTTACCTCATACCCCTTTAGGCCAAACATTGGCTCAACAAGGGCATAATCAAGGTAATGAAATTATGCTGCATATTCCAATGCAGGCATTAAATGGTAAAAAATTGGGAAACGGTGGTTTAACTAATGATATGGATGAGCAGCAATTAAAGCGTCAGCTTAAAGCATCTCTCGAAAATATTCCTTACGCCAAAGGTGCCAATAACCATATGGGCAGCCTATTAACTCAGTTAGATAATCCAATGAACTGGTTAATGGAAAGCTTAAAGAAAAAGGATTTGTATTTTGTTGATAGCGTCACCACTCGTTACAGCAAAGCGAGCGATAAAGCCCTGCAATATGGAGTGCCGTTACTCAGAAGAGAAATCTTTTTAGATAACGATGTCAGTGAACAAGCGTTAGAGAAACAATTCACTCAAATCATTAAGAAAGCAAAAACTGAAGGGAGTATTGTTGTAATCGCGCACCCTTATCCGGAAACAGTGCGCTTTTTAAATAAAAACCTACATAGATTGGAAGGTAAAGGTATCGACTTAGTCCATACCTCAAAACTTTTGCCAGTTTCAATGGCTAAGAACGAAGGAACTAGTTCAGCTCAAGTACTGAGATAGACAGATCTGGCAGCGTTTCCATTAACTCGTCTGAATTTTTTACTATATCAGCTAGAGTACACTGATTTAATACTTCCATATAAGCAGCAACAGCCTCAGCTAATATGCCCTTTAAGCTACAAGCAGGCGTAAAGCGGCAATAAGGTTCAGTGCAGTTAACTGGGGCTAATGATGGCTCAAGTTCACCCACTAATTTACCCAGATTTATCTCAGCAGGCTTTACCGCCAACTTAAACCCACCGCTTTTTCCTCTAATGGTTTGGATATAGCCAAGCTTGCCTAGATGATGAATAATTTTTGCAACGTGATTCGATGACAGCTCAAAGACAGTCGTGACTTCCGCAATACGAAATAACGTTTCTCTTTGTGGCTGGGCAGCGACGTACATTAAAATACGAATGCCATAGTCTGTATATCGTGTTAGTTGCATAAGTTAATTCCAGGCTTAAAATTTATCTGCTTAAGATGTTGATGATTCAAGTTCAGTGATCAACCATAAAGCTTGTTCATTCGTCGTACTGCACACGTCAATTGTGGCTGTAAACTCAGCACAAACCTTTGGCCTAGATGGGTCGCCAAACAGCTTACATAAGTTATCGTCATTTAATTGAATACAACGCTCACCAGCAGGTTTACCCTTTGGCATGCCAGGGATCGGACTAGTAATAGAGGGCGCAATGCAACAAGCACCGCAGCCGAGACGACAATCCATAATTCTACCTAAGCGTTAAAGCAGCAATATATCTTACTAATGCCTAATATAAAAACATCTTTTGTATAAAAAGCACATAAAATACATCTTTAAGTTTAAAGTGGGAGTTCTGTACAATTTTATCTGATAAACATCTGACAATCATTGCTATGAGCTCAGTCATTCATCACTTATAAACGCACTACTTTTATGCATTTTATCAATCTAGTTAGGTAAATTACATTAACCTACATCATCAAAAGTGCACAGAGCTATAAACTTCAGACACGAAAAAGCCCTAA
>NZ_MCUF01000054.1:1864-2004 GCF_002873615.1 Shewanella sp. 10N.286.51.B7 | reverse complement strand
GTGCTGTTTGGCGCCACATCAGTAGTGGTACCTGAAATGTCGGCGGTCTCTGCGCCGTCATTGATGGTGAGGGCCACATCAATTGAGCCCGCAGTGGCGTCCATGTTGTCAGTGTCAGCGTCAGTCACGGTTTGACCGTT
>NZ_MCUF01000054.1:927-1076 GCF_002873615.1 Shewanella sp. 10N.286.51.B7 | reverse complement strand
GTAATGTCACCATCAACTAAGCCTGAAATATCTACGCCATCAATGCTGTAATCGCCATTGGCATCTACGGTGACGCCAGTGATGATTTGGACTGTGCCAGCGCTATCGGTGAGCGTTAGGGTGACGGTTGAGTTTGGCGCGACATCAGT
>NZ_MCUF01000054.1:0-146 GCF_002873615.1 Shewanella sp. 10N.286.51.B7 | reverse complement strand
GTAGTGGTACCTGAAATGTCAGCGGTTTCTGCGCCATCGTTAATCACTAGTGCCACATCAATTGAACCCGCAGTGGCGTCCATGTTATCAGTGTCATCATTAGTGACAGTCTGACCGTTTTGATCGACAGCTGATGCGTCTACGGT
>NZ_MCUF01000053.1:0-53919 GCF_002873615.1 Shewanella sp. 10N.286.51.B7 | reverse complement strand
TAACTATTCATTTAACTATTTATTTGACCACTAATTTACTCATTGTTGATCATGAAAGCTCGGTTACAACCGCTAGCTGTGTTCGCTCATCCATATGCAGGCTAGCTATTAATGTCTGATTATTCCCATCATGTTTGCTACCCCCTGCACTAAGTCTTCAACTAACGCTTCAATTAACGCTTCAATTAACGCTTTAGTAAATCATACGCCCTCTGAATTAGCCTCATATTCTCCTAAGTCATAAGTTGAGGGGGAATATATGGTTGAAGCGTGTAGTTAATCCTTCTAGTCACTGCGGTGTCTTTGATGGTTTTTCAGCTCAAAAATCGAAAAATGACAGTTTTTTTACTTTTTAATAAAAAAAATCGATTTATTTTCATTGAAACCAAGAAATTCTGTGATGTTGATCGGGCAACATCGGTCAAGCTCTAGAGTAATTATTCTACTATTGTCATTTCGTTAACGTAAACGTCAACTTAAAACGCTTGTTTGAATCCACTTTTGAAGGAGCTTTATCTATGTCATTGTTTTTAATAAGTTAGGTTGCTTTACCTTTAGGTTAGTTCAAAACAAAAGCTTGATTCTACTTTGGTATAAATACATAAAATTTAAGTAAATTAAAATTTACACTATGTTTCTTTATTACCATTTAAATTACCTTTTGTGACGTCTGGTTAAGTTGTAAGACAATTTACCATTAAGATTATGTTAAAAATCTGTTCCGCCTAAAAGTTTATTTAAAACATATATTTGAGTCTTTCTATTTCTTGGTAATACCAATTTGCCTTCATGTTTTTGATTGTTTTTAGGTCATTTTAAGCTGTTGCAAATGCAAACGTTTCTGGTTAGGTTTTAGTACGAAACAAACATTTGGTGGTTAAATTTTGGCAGGTTTGTTTTGGAGATAGAGAAATAGAGCGCAACCCGCTTTCATCTATAAAGTCATGCTTAATGTGCAGGCTTCTCTCTTTTTAAAACTGACTTATGCTCAAGGGGCTTAATATGACAGCAGAACAATTAGTGGCTAAATATGCTAAATCGCAGCCAAGTGCTGATACTGAATTACCAACAAGCGCAGAACTTGCGTTAATTGGTCCAAAGGTCCCTGGCCAAGAAACAATCTTTAATGATGGCGCGCTTTCTTTACTTGCTGCGCTGTGTGAAGAGTTTAATGAAGAAGTACCTGAGCTGCTGAGTAAGCGTAAACAAAAGCAGCAACGCATTGATAATGGTGAGCTTCCAGATTTTTTGCCAGAAACTCGCGCTATTCGTGATGGTGAGTGGAGCATTCGTGGCATGCCAGAAGATCTCACTGACCGTAGAGTAGAAATTACCGGTCCTGTAGATCGTAAAATGATTATTAATGCCCTGAACGCCAACGTGAAAGTATTCATGGCAGATTTTGAAGATTCATTAGCACCTAGTTGGGAAAAGGTGGTTCAAGGTCAAATTAACTTACGTGATGCTGTTCGAGGCGATATCAGTTTTACAGCAGAAAACACGGGTAAGCATTACACCTTAGATGAAGATCCAGCTGTATTAATTTGCCGCGTTCGTGGTCTGCATTTAAAAGAGAAACATGTTGAATTTAAAGGCGAAGCTATCCCTGGTGGATTATTTGATTTCGCAATGTACTTTTATCACAACTACCACCAGTTATTAGCTAAAGGTAGTGGCCCTTATTTCTATATCCCAAAACTTGAAAGCCATGTTGAGGCTCGCTGGTGGGCAAAAGTATTCGCTTTTGTTGAAGAACGTTTTTGTTTAAAGCCTGGCACCATCAAATGTACTTGTTTGATTGAAACATTGCCTGCGGTATTCGAGATGGACGAAATCCTCTACGAACTTCGTTCAAATATTGTGGCTTTGAACTGTGGACGTTGGGATTACATCTTTAGTTATATCAAAACACTTAATAAACATGCCGATCGTGTTTTACCCGATAGACAAGCTGTGACCATGGATACGCCTTTCTTAAGTGCCTATTCACGCTTACTGATTAAGACTTGTCATAAACGTGGCGCATTAGCGATGGGCGGCATGGCGGCATTAATTCCGGCTAAAACAGCTGAAGAAAATGAAATCATCTTACAAAAGGTTAAAGGCGATAAGGAGCTAGAGGCTCGCAATGGTCATGATGGCACTTGGGTTGCACATCCAGGTCTTGCTGATACTGCAATGACCATCTTTAACGACTACATCGGTACTGGTACTAACCAATTACATATTACTCGTGATGTTGATGCACCCATTTTAGCTGATGAGCTACTAGCACCTTGTGCTGGTGAGCGAACAGAAGCTGGGATGCGCTTAAATATTCGAATCGCGCTGCAATACATTGAAGCATGGATCCAAGGTAATGGCTGTGTGCCGATTTACGGCTTAATGGAAGATGCAGCAACCGCAGAAATTTCACGTACTTCTATTTGGCAATGGATTCAACACGAAAAATCATTATCAAATGGAAAGTTAGTCACAAAAGCATTGTTCAAAAGCATGCTCAGCGAAGAGCTTGGCACAGTAGAGCAAGAGCTTGGCAGCGAAAGATTTAACCAAGGTAAGTTTAATCAAGCGGCGGGTTTATTTGATGAAATTACCACTTCAGATGAGCTGGTTGATTTCTTAACTTTACCAGGTTACGAGCTACTAACTGCTTAGTTTTAAAGAGTTCAACAAGCTGTAACAAGCTTAATAGATAGAAATGGTATGACACATTGGGGTGTGAATACCGACATTAAATAGCATAACAAAACGAATTACACAGGAAGGAGTAACACTATGTCTAACACTAATAAGCAACTAACTCGTCAAGAACAGATTGATGCGATTAAGAAGGATTGGGCTGAAAACCCACGTTGGAAAGGTGTTAAGCGTCCGTTTACTGCAGAAGAAGTCGTCAAGTTACGTGGTTCGGTTGTGCCTGAGAATACCATCGCACAGCGTGGTGCTGAAAAACTTTGGAGCCTAATTAATGGCGGTGCAAAGAAAGGTTATGTGAACTCTTTAGGCGCATTAACAGGTGGTCAAGCTGTACAACAAGCTAAAGCGGGTATTGAAGCGATTTATCTTTCAGGTTGGCAGGTAGCAGCTGATGCTAACTTAGCGGGCACTATGTACCCAGATCAGTCTTTATACCCTGCAAACTCAGTACCTGCTGTAGTGGGACGTATTAATAATTCATTCCGTCGTGCTGACCAAATTCAGTGGGGCAAAGAAGTGAATCCAGGTGATGAAAATTACACAGATTATTTCTTACCGATTGTTGCTGATGCAGAAGCTGGTTTTGGTGGCGTACTGAATGCATTTGAGCTAATGAAATCAATGATCGATGCCGGTGCTGCGGGTGTTCACTTTGAAGACCAGTTAGCGTCAGTTAAAAAATGTGGTCACATGGGCGGTAAAGTATTAGTCCCTACACAAGAAGCGGTTCAAAAGTTAGTTGCTGCACGTTTAGCGGCTGATGTAAGCGGTGTTGAAACACTGGTAATTGCACGTACCGATGCTAACGCAGCTGATTTAATGACATCTGACTGCGATGCTTATGACCGTGACTTTGTCACTGGTGAGCGAACTGAAGAAGGCTTTTACCGTGTTAATGCGGGTATCGACCAAGCTATTTCTCGCGGCCTAGCTTACGCACCTTATGCTGATTTGATTTGGTGTGAAACTGCTAAACCATGTCTTGAAGAAGCAAAGAAATTTGCTGATGCAATTCATGCACAGTACCCAGACCAATTACTCGCTTATAACTGTTCACCTTCATTTAACTGGAAGAAGAACTTGGACGATGCAACGATTGCGAAGTTCCAACAAGAACTTTCGAACATGGGCTACAAGTACCAGTTCATTACGTTAGCGGGCATTCATAACATGTGGTACAACATGTTCGATTTAGCTTATGACTATGCACGTGGTGAAGGTATGAAGCACTATGTTGAAAAAGTACAAGAAGTTGAATTTGCAGCAGCTGAAAAAGGCTACACATTCGTATCGCATCAGCAAGAAGTGGGTACTGGTTACTTTGACCAAGTCACTACTTGTATTCAAGGCGGTAAGTCATCAGTGACAGCGTTAACAGGCTCTACTGAAGAAGAACAGTTTTAATCGTTATTAACTTTGTAACAGTTTAGCTGCTTTGCAGCTGATTTACCCCGGTGTTACTCACCTACAGGTTTCATCGGGTTTTTATCCAGTATTCGGAATATTAGCGAAAGCTAGCAGTGGTTCTTAATGCGAGGATTTTTAACTTCCTACCCAGTAAGTTTTCAACCATTCGCTTGTGTTGCGGCTCTTCGGAGCCGTTTTTTTTTGCAAAAAATAATGAGTTTATTGTTATTAAAAGGTTATAGTAAAAATACTGTCATAATTGATGAGTATGTACTTGAAAACCTCACTAACCATAACAAAAGGTGTCGATTACTGGACTAAACGTATTAGTGATCAAGAAATGCCTGCTTTATGTTCCACTATTAGAGACTTAGAGAAACTTGCTAAGGATGATGTGTCTTCATTAGCGTCTCTTGGTCGAAGTGTTTTGCACGATAATGCCTTAACCACGCGTATTTTACGGGTTGCCAATAGTGCTATTTATAATAAAGGTACTAGCCATGTAACTACAGTTAGCCGTGCAGCAGTCGTGCTCGGCTTTGATACCATTCGTAATATCTGCATTACCGCCAAACTGCTAACGAGTCTTTTAGAAAATCATAACCTTTCCGAATCTGTTTATCAGCGTTTAATCAAATTGATGGCGCACTCATTTCAATCGGCAATGATTTCGAGAGTGATGCTCAAAGATTATGATGAAGCCTTGCGTGAAGAGGTGTTTATCGCCTCTTTATTATATCGAATCGGTGAAAGTGCTTTTTGGAGTATTGGCGGTGATTTTGTTGATCATTTAGACCAAGCCTTATTAGCGTGTGATTCGCCCAAGCAGCAGAAAGTTATCGTCAGGGAAAAACTTGGTACCTCGTTCTCGCAGTTAACGCAAAGCATTGCTAGAGCTTGGGGCTTAGGGGATGTGCTTACCACATCTTTGTCACACCCTGATGAAAGAATGCCTGAAATTCGCAGTATATTTTTAGCTAACGAAATTACAGATGCTTTGAATCAGCCCCATGTAAATGCTGAAAAGCTAAATGAATTATTAACTGCCGCTGCTGAAATTCAAAATATCAGTTTAGAGCAATGTAAAGCGCGGCTGAGTCGCTGTGCTGAAGCAACGATACGTTTAGCTGAAGATTATGGTGCCATTGAACTTGTTCAACACTTGCCAGATACCGCAGAAATAATATCGACATTAGATAAGCCTGAACCTTTGCAGCAGTTTAGAGAAGCTAATTTGGTTCTTCAGCTGAAAAAATTACGTGAGCTGACAGAGTTTGCGATTCACAAAGCCGATTTTAATCAAGTTGTGCAAACAACATTAGAAGGGGTATTAGACGGTGTAGGAGTTGATCGCTGCGCAGTGATGTTACTGTCTCCTAATCGAAAACAACTATCACCACGGATTGCTTTTGGTGATGATGCGGATAAATTCAAGCAAAAACTTTTAATTGAAATGTCAGGCGACAGTAATCCATTTTTGCAAAGCATAAACAGTAAAAAGGCGAAGTGGTTGCACGAGTTTGATGAAAGAGCACCTGCTGATATGGATGCTTTTATTGGTTCAGATTTTGACTTAAGCCAGTTTAAACATGGTGTTATGGTTGCGCCCATTGTCGTTAATGATAAAGCGATTGGTTTGTTTTATGCGGACAAACAATTTTCTGCAAGGCAGCTTACTCAACAAGATTTTGATAGCTTTTGTCATTTAACTCAATTGGCCAATCTTTGCTTTGGGCTTACGGTAAAGTAACAAATATTCACTTAAACTCACATATCAACAGGTTTGTGTTTTACGCATTTTACCTACAGTGGTCGTTACTTTGAAGAGGATTACTGTTGTGAAACTGCTTAAACATGAGCTTGATTTTACACACGAGGTTAGTTTTAAACATGAAAATGCTTTCAAATAATGGCTTTAATTCCTTTTGTAGTCGTTCAACTCTTTACCGTTTTATAGTGTGCTGCAGCTTATTGTGCAGCCTTATTACCTCATTTCGCCTCACAGCTTCAACGTCTGAATTAACGCTTAATCCACCACAAGCTTCTCAAGCACTTGAGATTATGGATACTGCTCGAAATAGATTAATTCCTGTTGAGTTATATAATCCTGCATCTAAGTTCGCTTGTACGCCAGATAAACCATGCCCTGTGGTTATTCTAAGTTCTGGGTATGGATTGTTGCATACTGATTATCAATTCATTAGCCATTTCTTTCAGCAACATGGCACGCTAGTTATTGCGGTTCGTCATGAGCTACCGTCAGATCCTTCGTTATCAGGTATTCAGCCATTTATGGAAACACGATCTGAAAATTGGCAGCGCGGCGCAAATACTTTGGATTTCATTCACGAGTACTTTAGCGGAGATGAGCTTCATGCTGAAGCTCATCATTATGCAAACTATGACTTTAATCATATCACCCTGGTGGGTCACTCTAATGGCGGCGATATTTCAGCTTGGTTAGCTGATTACGGTGTTGTTAGCAACAAATCAAAGCTAAATGGTGCAGGGGCAAACAAAAGCACAAATAAACAGGTGCAATATATTGCTCGTATTATTACGTTAGATCATCGCAGAGTGGCTCTGCCAAGAAGTCCTGATATTGAAGTGTTATCTATACGAGCAAGTGATTATCCTGCAGATGAAGGTGTGCTTCCTGGCGTTGATGAAGATGCAGCAAATATTTCTGTAGTCACGATTGAAAAAGCCAGACACAACGATATGAATGATTATGGGCCTGAATGGTTAAAAAACGAGATAGTACGTATCATTGCTAAGCAGTTTTATAGTGCAGAATAAGCCCAAGCTATAAACTAAGGCTATTAACTAAAGCTATAAATTAAAGCCGTAAACTAAGGCTATTAACAAAACTGCCAATAATGATGGCCAACGGGTTAATGCCATTGGCCATCATGACAAATAGTATTCTGGGCTTATTAACCAGCAACTATTAATCTACTCCTATTATCCTGCCCCTATAAGCTTGGCTACGGCTTTAGCATTTTCATTAGGGATAGCAATGCTTAAGTGGTATTGCACAATTTTCCAACCATTTTCAGTGAGTTGCAATGCACCTGTACCGCGGCATAAACCGTAACTTGCACTATGTAGTAACTCATCAAATACGATGGTATTGTCAAATTGTAGTAACTGGCGGGATTTAACTTCATAGTGCCATCCATCAGTGGGTCTTGCATAACCTGCAAACTGGCTCATATCCCACCGCTCAGTCGCATCGGTACCAAGAAAAACGGCTTTCTCATCATAAAGTGAAAAGTAGCTATCCCAATTAGCATCACTGGCATCTTGATGGAGTTTATCTAATAAAGTATTGGCTTGCTGTCTCGACTCAACTGAAATCGTGTCATTGGCTTCTGCTGGAAGTGATGACATTACCCATAAACTGCTGGTTAATAGAAAGGTAAGAAGCGCTTTTTGCATGGAAATTCCTTGTTGTATTTTTATACTAAATCAACTCAGTATGGCACTAGTGCCAGTTGATGGGGTCAAGCTGATAAAACTGGCTTAACTCTTTATAAAGCAAATTGTGTCGTTGGTAAAATTCATGGGGTTTTTCAAAGAAGGTCTCGCTAATAACGGCAAAAAACTCAGCAGGGTTAGTCGCGCCATAATAGTTAAACAATGAGGGGACTTGTTGTTTTGCACAGTGTTGTAAGTTTTCAAACTCCTGACCTAACACCTTCGACCAGGTTGAATAATCTGTAATGTCTCGCAAAGGTGGCGCACCGTTCGCTTGGCCATTTTCTTGATCGAGTTGATGTGCGAATTCATGAATCACGACGTTTTGACCATCAAATGGATCTGCGGCACCATCAAGAGTGCTTTTCCAGGATAATATAATTTTCCCATTCCCCCATGATTCACCGAGTAAAACATTACGTTGATTAGATTCAACTCCAGCAAAGTCAGTGCCTCTTTTTTCGACAATAAAGGCATATGGATATACTAAAATCTGTTTCAGTTTTGGGTAAAAGTTCGTTTTACGATTCAGCAGTAGTAAGCATGCCTGAGCCGCAATGGTGACTTTGACTTCATCTGTAATCTCAAAGCCGTCACAGCCAACAAATTCCTTTTCTGCAATAAACACTTGAATGTGTTTTTTAAGTTGCAGTTGAAGATCGGTTGGCATCGCTTTGAAATAAGGGAATCGACGCTTAAGTATGTTTCGCCACGCTTTAGGAAATGGTTGCAGCGTTATTTTTTCTCTATGACGCTGAGTTCGCATTGGCTTGGACACAATAAGGCCAATGGCAATAATTGAAACAATGATCAAAGCCAATAGTGCAAACATATGCCCTCGTTAATAAGTAATAAGCTTAAATAGGTTATTGGGCGATTAAGTATGATTTTCAAGGGTAAGTTTAGATATAGCTAATAAAGCTAGTGTAAATTAGTCATAAAAAAACTGGCAATCAACAAAAGTTGATGCCAGCAAAGAGGGGGGAGGGATTTTTATTTTTTTAGTGCGTTACTCAAATTAATTATTGGGTAAATGCTTAGGGCCTGTTGATCTTTGCTGGTTAATTTTCGTTCGAAATAAAAGCGTTTTAATCGAGGCGGATGAGTTGATGCCTATTCATCTAAGCCCCTTTTATTGACAAAGATGCATCCAACAAAGAGTAAAGCGCTTTTAGTCGAACCCTTTGGGCAGCGTTTGTTGGTCATTTTTACTGCGTTATCGACTTTTTATGTAGAATAACTACACCACAAAGTCTCTGCCTTGTATAAATGGCCAACAACTCGCTGTAAAAACAACCTTGAAAGATCAACAGGCCCTAGTATTTTCAGTTTATTTTTTAAATGTAGATTCCTTTAATTTGCTGACTATTTGATGTTTATGTCAGTTTCAATTGCTCGTTGTTCTTGCTCTGATAACAAAAAGTGTTGCTGGATCAGTTGTCTGATCAATTTAGATTTAGCTGAATGGCTACTCAAGCTCATGGCGGTTAATTGCTCAATTGCTGCTTCACTTAATGTAAATGTGGCTCTTCTGAACGGCTTTGGTTTCCCTTTGCTTGAATCTGCATTTAGCGGTTCATTGGCTTCGGTTAACGCAAATAATTGTTCCATTGCGTGCTTATTAGAATCATCGTTCGAAAGAGTATGACGCTGTGGTTTCCCCATGGCATACAAGTTTGCTGCTTCAATAAAGTCATCAACCGACATCTGCGGCGAAAATTGTGCTTTACATGGCGTAACGTTTTTCTTGAGATCTGCTAGCCCCATAAGTCCCCCTCAGCTGCGTAACGTTACCTGCATCATTACGTTGTTGGATAAGTTGTTCTGCATTCTCAACTTCCAGCAATTCGCAGGCAATATTGCGAATTTCGTTAGCTGCTTTTCCGCTAGGGTCTATTTCAATGACTGACAAACCAGATTCTTCACTGTCATCGTAAATGTTTCGGCTGTATGTGATTGCTTCAAGCACGTTGATATCGAAAGTGTTACACACTTCTTTTGCTTCAAAAATTCGACCGGCTTGATTAGGTAAGCTTGGGCATTGGGTGATAACAAATGAAGCTTTCATTTTAGGGTTAATCATCTTACAAGTTGCGATGATATCGTCCATGTGTTCAACGGTCTTTAAATCACGACGTTTAGGGCGTAATGGCATTAAGGCATGTGATGCCACTGAAAGTGTCGCACGAAGGGCTAAGTTATCTTGTCCGCCGCAATCGACAATGACGTAATCATAATGTTGTTCGAGACTAAGTAAGTCGTTGCGTATTTTTCCGTATAATTGCACGCAATTAATAGCAGGAAGTTCAGGATTATTGTTTCTTGCTTGGATCCAGTCTGACGTGGTTCTTTGTGGGTCACAATCAACCATGATAATGCTTGCTTTAGCATCTTTTGCGAGAAATACAGCGACATTTTGTGCAAGGCAACTTTTGCCACTACCGCCTTTTTCTCCACCGACTAATATGATCATCTTTACATCTCCTGATGGGGCAACGAGAACCACTTTATAAACACTCGTTGCAGTAATACTTAGTCAAACTTTCGGTTAAATCTTAAGTAACATTTAACCTTTATGCTATTAACTTTATGTGGTGAGTTGTAACAGGTCAATTGGCGGTAAATTGACGATAAGGCCGTTTTGACTCGCTGGTGTCTTTTTGACTTATCAGCATTATTGGCGGCTTTTTGACTGATTGGTTTTTAGCCAAAGTTGGTTAGGTGAATTGGTTGATATTGAGTGGTTTAGGGCGTTAAAACATTGACGCAGTCATTTTGTTATTCAGTTACACAGAAAAATGGATAGGCGAACAAGCTTATTTAATAGCTAAAAAGTATTATAGGGTTAGTTTATATTTCTAAATGTTATATTTAAAATGGAGATAAAAATGCAGTTATCAATGTGGATCTTCTCATGTAGCTTGTATAGCGTTAACCAAACAGCAATAATTTAGTGAGTTTGTTGCAGTAAACCTGAGCTGTATTAGTTCAAAGCTGTGCTAATTCAAAGCTGTGCTAACTCAAAGCTGTATTTTTTAAATCGATACTTGCTCAAATCGATACTAGCTCATATATATTTTCGAGAATCTCTAAGCTGTAGGATGAGTTAATTTATTTCATTGGCGATTATCAAGCCAAATAAATATAGTCAAAGTATAATGTGATAAAAAATGTTGGAATATAATCTAGATGAATGAAGCACTACTTTTAGAAGCAATTAATCAAAAAATGCCATTTGGTAAGTATGCTGGCAGAAAACTATTGGAATTACCGGAACCTTATTTAGTCTGGTTTCATAGCAAAGGTTTTCCTGAGGGAAAATTGGGCGAGCAGTTAGCGTTAATGTATGAAGTGAAATTGAATGGCCTAGAAGAAATGCTGCAGCCATTACTTAAAAAGTGAGTTTGTCGTTTTTATGTTAGTTGAGTATTAGATTACTTCAGCAGGTTTTTGGTCATATAAAAGCCATTAATGACTTGGTCTTTAGTGATTTGATAGCTTGGCTGTATTTGTTTAAAACCTTGCTTAAGGAAAAAGCCTTTCGATAAGTAAGATGCATCGACACTCAGTGATGTATAGCCTTGTGCTTGGGCCCATAATTCCAGAGTTTGATAAAGCCGATTTGCCAACCCTTGTCGCTGTAACAATGGCGATATATAAACACTATCAATATAGCCTCGATGATGAAAATCGGTTTCCACATTGATAACCCCCACGATATCCTCTGTTTCGCTTTGTTGAGTATCGCTGAGCATTACCCAGCTTTGACTGCGCTGCAATCTCAGTTGCCAGTGTTTTCTTGAGCGAGGGGCTGTTGACCATGCGTTTAATTGCTCATGGCTATAGCGAGGATGGTCAATGTGCTGGACACTAAGGTGAACTAATTGACTGACTTTTTCAGCAAACTTTGGCTTAAACTGAACAATAGAAAAAAGATTACTCATAGGTAGATTCGGATGTTGAATTTATAAAATTAACACAAGGTTTAAATGTCATTATCAATGATCCACTGGAACATTTAACCAAAAAAAATCGACTAATATAAATTAGCCGATTATTGATTTATCTGAAACTAAAGCGAGTTATTTCTTCTCGATTTTGCCTACAAATAATAATTCTTCAAAGGTTTTGTTTAGCGTGCTGCTGGTGAAATCATTCATCCACATTTGCTCGTTCATGCTAACAGTGTCGCCTTTAGTAATGTCAACTTGTGGGCCAGCAGCCCAGAAAGTTTTGTCTTCACCTTTAACTTGTACGTAGGTGTAGCCACCGCTGTTCATTGTGTCTAATACTTCGCCTTGGTGCATGATACCAGCAGCCCAAGCTGAAGAAACACCTAATGCTAATGTTGCAGCCGCTGCTAATTTGATTAATTTTGCTTTCATGAAATTGTTTCCTATTTGATTAGGCTAATATTTGCAATGATTCAAGTCATGAATCCACATAAAGATACATTATTAAATCATGAAGCTAGCACAGGGTCTGTGATCAGCTGCAGATTTGTGAAGTCTACATTATCATAAATAATATTAATCTTGGCTAATGTATCGTTTTTCTTATGCATCTCTATTTTTAGTTAAGCTTAATTTTTAATGGCTCAATCTAAGGCTGTATTTTATCGATGGCTAATATAATACACATTAGGTTGTAATGGGTTTTCAATTAAATTGCCATGTTGAGATACAAAATCGACAAAGGCTTCTGGCAAGGTCATGGTGTGCAAATCTTGTTGCCAGTGCGCCTTGAGTAATGCGTCATAACCTTCTTTTCCTGCGGCGGTGTATGCACTTGAAACGCCGATATACAGCTTATCTTTGTCTATCTCACTCCATTGCCCTTGTCGATATTCTTCGATAAGGGTAATGCGTTGATTTTTTTCTAACTTCCCATCGTAGAAGTATCTAATCCCATAAGTATACGGAAAGCTGCCAGCACCTGTGCCAGTGACGCCATTGTTAGTGGCAGCATTAATCGACGACTCTAGCACTTGATATAAGTATTGGCCTTGGATTTGGTATTTAACTAAAGGCAGCTCAAACGGTAATATTCGCCCGAGTACATCAGCGACGGATAAGTTACCTTTATTTAATGATTGCCTTACGCCGCCGGCATTATGTAATGCAAAGTCTAATTCTGGCTCAGATAATTTAGTGGCTTTATACATACTACGGCACACCCAAGGCGCGATTTCACTGCCATGGGGGAAGTGCTTGCTGGGCAGTCGAGTGTGGATCAAATCTCGTGGAATATGGGCGAGTACTTGCTCTTCGAGGGCGTTTAACGCAGGGCGATAATCCCGCATAATAGTGTCGTGTACTGCTTGATTAGCTTCATCGCCTAATACACCAGAGTGGGATTGTAACTGTTTGGTCACTTTGGCAATCTGTTCAGACGTGATTTGCTTAGCCGCGTTCGCCTCAGTTGGGATTAATGAAACATCCACCTGCTCATCGAGCATAAAGTAGTTATCGCCATTAATGGCAGTACACTTGCCTTGAACGTCAAACTCTATTTCAGCAAGCCCCAACACTTCCGCATATTTACTTGCGTGAATGATAGGGGTGTGATTTATCACTTCTGCGTATTCTGTGTGGCTTAAGCCTAGGTCACTAAAATTGCCTTGCAGTGTGTGAGAGTGACCACCAACAATAACACTGATTCCGTCAACTTTTTCGGCTAACTCACGGTCTTGGTCCAGCCCTAAGTGGCTTAATATGACAATGTGGTCAATACCTTGCTGTTTCAACATAGTCACGGTGTTGACTGTAGTATCAATAGCGTTAATAAAGTGAGTGTCGGGGTCGGGTCTTGCAATTAATGGCATTTGATCAAGGGTGATACCGACAATGGCAATTTTTTTGTCATAGAAAGGTTTTAACAGCACCTTGGCGCACTTTAACTGCGGATCATAATCAAGCAACATGGGATGGTCTTTTAATCGACCTTCCTTATCGGTGACTTCCTGGCTTAAATCCATATTGCCAGCTAATAGTGGAAATTCAATTCGATTTAAGAAGGCTAAAACCGGGCTGTTACCCGCATCAATTTCATGATTACCCAACACCATGGCATCAGGATTTAACATATTTAATAAGTGCGCATTGGCAGCACCTTTAAACTCGCGAAAATATAACGTGCCCTGAAAGCTATCACCGCCATGAAGAAATAAAAATGCTTGTTGGTCATCGTGGGCTTTTTTTCTGGCAGTTTCTATTTGGTAACAGAGGCGAGCATAACCACCCGTTTTGGTTTCAGCTTGATACTCTTGGCCATCAACGGACAAATTAAATTTAATTTTGCTTGGCTCGAAATTTGAGTGGGTATCATTGATATGAGCGAGCGATAGCGTGTAATTTTTCGGCATCATTTCCTCTATATTTACAAGGGAGAAAGATTGTAGGAGCCCCTTGCTAGGTTACAAACTCGACTCTGTTCGTTTTCACCTGTGATGTACGCAGTAAAGATATTTTTTGGTCAAAAAAGGGAGCAATGCTCCCTTTATATTTGAATCAATGTTTGTATAAAAGCCATTTTATGTCGTGTTTATTTACAGCTTTTTATCACTCGATTTTTTATCTCTAGTAAGTGGTTCACTGACTGGCTTGACAAGAGGCTTATTGTTTTGTTGAGCACCTTGTTTGGCTTGTTCAGCGACTATCGTATCTTGTTTAGAGAACTCGCCATCATCAGACAATACAATGCCTTTATGCTTCATGCGAGTGCTCCATAACTTACGAGCTAATTGTTGCATATCAGTGACGGGGTCATTGGAGTCGACAATCTCCAAGCCTAGTAAGGATTCAACAATATCTTCTAAGGTAACAATACCTTCACCAGAACCATATTCATCAACAATCATGGCAATTTTGGTATTGCGCTTAATCATTAATTCGAAAATCGGTAATATCTTAGCCGTCTCAGGTATCACTAGCAGGTTCTTTTTCAATACACCGATAGATTCCTTAGGCGTATATCGTTCTGCTTGGATGATATTATTACGGTTAACGTAGCCGATAATATTATCTGGGTCATCCTGATATACCGGAATTCGGGTAAAAGGCTTAGCTAAGAATTGCGTGACAAATTCACCTTGAGATAAATGTATCGGTAATTTGAACATCACAGTTCTTGGGGTCATGATTGCAGATACTGGCATTTCTTTCACTGACAGCATTTGCGTTAAAATCGCAGATTCTTGCTTGTCTAGCTCACCTGATTGGCGGCCAATTTCTGCCATCGCACTCATTTCTTGACGGATATATTGTCCTTCGTCGCCTTTACCCATTAACTTTGTCACTTGTGATGACATCCAAATTAACGGTTTAGTGGCTCTTTCCATCCACACTAAAATGAGCGAAACCGGAGAGGCTAAAGAGCGCCAATAGTTTGCACCTAATGTTTTCGGAATAATTTCAGAAAAGAATAAAATCAAGAAGGTAAGCACACCAGAGAATACGCCGAGCATTTCATCACCAAAAACTTTTGCTGCCTGTGCGCCTGCTACTGCAGCGCCGACGGTGTGAGCTATGGTGTTTAATGTCAGAATAGAAACCAGTGGTGATTCCACATTTTGTTTCTGTTTATCAAGCCGTTTTGCAGCTTTTGGATTAGTTTTTGCCAAGTTGGCAATGTAACTAGGGGTAACAGACAGTAATACCGCTTCAAAAACACTACAAAGAAATGAGATTGCAATGGCGATAAATACTATAATGATAAGAGTTATCATAAAGGTGGAATTACACCTCCATATGGCAGACCAATATTAGTCCACAGAAATTTTAGCACAGTCGTGAAAGTATCAAAGCTTTAATGCAGTGACACTGGCGAAATTTTGTAAGGATCTGTATAATTCGCCGCCCGCTAGCAGGTTTTAGGTTTTTTGAGGTTAGACAACATGAGTGAAAAAAAGATCAATTTATTGGATCTTGATCGAAAGGCAATGAGAGCGTTATTCACCGAAATGGGCGAAAAACCGTTCCGTGCTGATCAATTGATGAAATGGCTTTATCACTTTGGTGTTAGCGACTTCGAAGAAATGAACAACATTAACAAAGCATTACGCGCTAAATTATCGCGTAAGTGTGAAGTGGTTGCGCCAGAAATTGCCAGTTTCCAAAAGTCAGATGATGGCACGATTAAGTTCGCTATTAATGTAGGCCAAGGCCAAGAAGTTGAAACGGTTTATATACCTGAAGAAGACAGAGCGACTTTGTGTGTATCATCGCAAGTAGGCTGTGCACTAGAATGTACTTTCTGTTCAACAGGTCAGCAAGGCTTCAACCGTAACTTGACCGTGGCTGAAATCATCGGCCAAGTTTGGCGTGTATCAGAATTTTTAGGTTTCCATAAAGATACCGGTGACCGTCCTATCACTAACGTTGTGATGATGGGCATGGGTGAGCCGTTATTGAATTTAGCCAACGTCATCCCTGCGATGGACATCATGCTGGATGATTTTGGTTTTAGCTTATCAAAACGCCGGGTAACATTATCAACTTCAGGTGTGGTACCCGCGCTTGATAAGTTAGGTGATGCGATAGATGTTGCACTTGCAGTAAGTATTCATGCACCAAATGATGAATTGCGTGATGTGTTAGTGCCAGTGAATAAGAAGTACCCATTAGAAGAGTTTCTTGCGGGTATTCGTCGCTACTTAACCAAGTCAAATGCCAACCGTGGTCGCGTGACCGTAGAATATGTCATGCTAGATCATATCAACGACAGCACAGACCAAGCACATGAGCTGGCTAAGTTGATGAAAGATACACCGTGTAAAATTAACTTAATTCCATTTAACCCTTACCCTGGGTCACCATATGGTCGTTCTTCTAATTCTAGGATTGACCGTTTCTCGAAAGTATTGATGGAATATGGGTTAACCGTAATTGTACGTAAGACTCGCGGAGACGATATTGATGCTGCTTGCGGTCAATTAGCGGGTGATATTCGTGACCGAACTAAACGTATGGCGAAAAAACGCATGCAAGAAAGTGCTATTTCGGTCACAATGGATTAACTCTTTGTTTGTATAGATTAATAGGCGTAAGAAGTATGCACGGATTGCCGAAGTTTTTATTTATTGTTGCCTTATCATTACCTTTAGTGGGTTGTGTTACAGAAAGAACGTATAGTGGTACAGATATTCCAGTTTCTGAAAGGACATTGGATAAAACTTCAGCTGCGAAAGAAAGAATGCAGCTTGGTTTGACCTATTTAAAACGTGGCAACATGGAACAGGCAAAGTTTAATTTGAATCGTGCAGTTGATTATGCACCGCAATTAAGCGCAGTGCATACCGCTATGGCTTATTACTATCAAACCGTTGATGATGTAGTACGCGCAGAAGAATCTTATCGCAAAGCTATTAACACCAGCGATGCTACGGGTGATGCGATGAACAACTTTGGCGTGTTTTTATGTCAACAAGATAAATTCAGTCAAGCCGAAGTCATGTTTAAAAATGCGATTGAAGCAAAAGAATATACCCGCACCGCATCAAGCTATGAAAATTTAGGTGTGTGCAGTCTTTCTGCTGGTGAACCTGAAAAGGCTAAGCAGTACTTTGAAAGTGCATTGCGTTACGATCCAAGAAGACAATCTACATTGATGGAGCTGATTGATTTAGCTATCGCAGAAAGTGATTATGATGCGGCTAAAACCAATTTACAGCGGTTTCATCGTGTGGCGCAGCAAACGCCTGAAAGTTTAGCTTTAGGAATTAAAATATCGCGTGAGTTAGCAGATGATGAAGCGCTTCAACGCTATGGCATTACGTTAATCGCCAAATATCCTGCTTCAGAACAAGCGAAAGAATACAGGGCTACTTTGCATTAATGACAAATAATAAAAACGAAAACACCCATACAGATGGGAATGATGCTGACCAAATTGACTTACTAGAAGAAGTCTCAACCGCTGGGATGCTGTTACGGACAGCGCGTGAAGCAAAAGGCTTATCAGTTGAAGCCGTAGCAACACAGCTACATTTACGTCCTGGCATCATTGAAGATATTGAAAACGATAACTTTGATAATATTGCATCGGCAACTTATGCGCGCGGCTATGCAAAAAATTATGCCAAATACGTTGAGGCAGATGCTAATGCTTTGCAGCAATGTCTTGCCCAACAATTACCAGACGAAACAGCGGCAATGCAAAGTTTTTCTCGTAAGACGACTCGTGAAGCTCGTGATAGTCGTTTAACGATAGTAACTTACTTAATCATTTTCGCATTACTCGCACTGTTAGTGGTTTGGTGGGTACAAAAAGATTCATTACTCAGTGGGATTGATTTATCAAAACCTACCGCTGAAGAAGTTGCTGCGGCAAGTGTCACTGAGGTAAATCAAACTGAAGATTTATTAGAGCCAGAAATTGACCCTAAACTGGCTTATGTGGAACCGTCAGCGAATGAATCTGATATAGAGAACAATATTCAAGCTTTGACAACCTCCTTGGATAATGCGCAAGACAATGTCGCCGAGACTTTGCAATCTGCCAGTGCATTAACTTCTGACGCAGCAACTGAGCTTGCCAATGAACCTGTAGTTTCAAATGAACTTGTGATTTCAAATGAAACTGATGCACTAGCTGCAAATGACGCATTGAGCATGAGTTTTACAGCTGATTGTTGGGTTAACGTGGTTGATGCAACCGGTAAAACACTGGTTGATGGCGTTAAAGGTTCAAGCAGAATTGTTGAAGCTAAAGGCGTTGCACCGTTCAAGCTTATTTTAGGTGCCCCGCAAGTTGTAACGATTAAATTTAATGGCGAAGACATCAGTTTAGCTGATTTCTCCGAAGGCCGTGTGGCTAGGTTAACCTTACCTAGAGTGTAATGTTAATTGTAATTAAGTAAGCAGTAGAGCAACAGATTATGTATAACGAATCTCCTATTATTCGCCGCCCTTCAAGCCGTATTTATGTTGGCGATGTTCCTATCGGTGATGGTGCGCCTATCGCAGTTCAGTCGATGACGAACACCAAAACGACTGACGTTGAAGCGACTGTGGCACAAATTCGTGCACTTGAAAAAGTAGGTGCAGACATTGTGCGTGTCTCAGTTCCTACAATGGATGCAGCTGAAGCATTTAAGTTGATTAAACAAAGTGTCAATGTTCCGCTTGTTGCAGACATTCACTTTGATTACCGAATCGCACTTAAAGTGGCTGAATATGGGGTTGATTGTTTACGTATTAACCCTGGCAATATCGGTAACGAAGAACGCATTCGTAACGTTGTGGAATGTGCGCGTGATAAAAACATTCCAATTCGCATAGGGGTAAACGGTGGTTCATTAGAAAAAGATCTAATGGATAAATACCATGAGCCGACACCTGAAGCTTTACTTGAATCAGCAATGCGCCATGTGGATATTTTAGACCGTCTTAATTTTGACCAGTTTAAAGTCAGCGTAAAAGCCTCTGATGTGTTTTTAGCGGTTGAGTCATATCGTTTACTGGCCAAACAAATCAAACAGCCATTGCATTTAGGCATAACCGAAGCGGGCGGAGCGCGTGCGGGTTCGGTTAAATCTGCAGTTGGTTTAGGCATGTTACTGGCTGAAGGTATTGGTGATACTTTACGTATTTCGTTAGCAGCGGATCCTGTTGAAGAAATTAAAGTGGGCTTTGATATCTTAAAGTCGCTACGTATCAGAAGCCGTGGCATTAACTTCATTGCGTGTCCATCATGTTCTCGTCAAGAGTTTGATGTGATCAATACTGTTAATGCACTTGAAATGCGCCTTGAAGACATTACCACAGCAATGGATGTTTCTATCATTGGCTGTGTGGTAAATGGCCCTGGTGAAGCATTAGTTTCAGATATTGGTTTAACCGGTAGCCATGGTAAAAGTGGTTATTATGATGACGGGAAACGTCAAAAAGAGCGCTTTGATAACAATGATTTAGTGGATTCGTTAGAAGCTAAGATTCGTGCGAAAGCAGCGATAATGCAAAACAGAATCGATATTAAAGACGCAACAGAATAAGTTTGTTTTAGACAACAATTACACCTTACCAGCGATGGTAGGTGTTTTTTTGTGTAAGGCATGTAGATTAATTTAAGTCCTCGGTCATCGATTTTAAATCGAACAAAACGATTTTATTTTGAACACGATACGACGGCGAGTTAACACAAGTAGGCAAAACGTGGCTAAACAGATCCAAGCAATTCGCGGAATGAATGACATTCTGCCAACGCAAAGCCCATTATGGCAAAAAGTAGAATCGGTTATCCGTTCTACTGTGAGCGCATACGGCTATAGCGAAATTCGTACTCCGATTGTTGAATCAACCGATCTTTTTAAACGTTCAATCGGTGAAGTGACCGATATCGTTGAAAAAGAAATGTACACCTTTGCAGATCGTAACGAAGACAGCTTAACCTTACGTCCAGAAGGTACAGCTTCTACCGTACGCGCTGGTAATGAACATGGCTTACTTTATAACCAAGAGCAGCGTTTATGGTACATGGGCCCTATGTTCCGCCATGAACGTCCTCAAAAAGGTCGTTACCGTCAATTCCACCAGTTTGGTGTTGAAGTGTACGGCATTCCAAGTGCAGACATTGACGCTGAAGTATTAATGCTTTCAGCGCGTCTTTGGGAATCATTTGGGATTACTGAACACGTTAAGTTAGAGCTAAATACGTTAGGCGATCCAGCTGAGCGCGCGGCCTACCGTGATGCACTGATTGCGTTTCTTGAGCAACATAAAGAACAATTAGATGAAGACTCACAGCGTCGTATGTACTCAAATCCGCTGCGTGTATTAGATTCAAAATCACCACAAGTTCAAGCTTTGTTAGCCGATGCGCCAGCATTGATGGAGTACTTAGGTGAAGAGTCGAAAACACATTTTTCAACCTTATGTGAACTCTTAGACGCTGTTGGAATCCAATACACAGTTAATCCTCGCCTTGTTCGTGGATTAGATTACTATAACCGCACTGTTTTCGAGTGGGTGACGGATAGCTTAGGCTCTCAAGGCACTGTTTTAGCAGGTGGTCGTTATGATGGACTCGTCGGCCAATTAGGCGGTAAAGATACGCCAGCAGTTGGTTTTGCAATGGGTCTTGAACGTATTGTATTACTGCTAGAAACCCTTGAACTAAACAAAGATGTTGCCCCAGTTGTTGACGTTTATGTCACAGCAATGGGTGAAAACTGTTTAGTTGAAGCAATTAAAATTGCACAAGAGTTGCGTCAAAGCCTGCCACAGCTTAAAGTCATGAGTCATTGTGGTGGCGGTAACTTTAAAAAGCAGATGAAGCGTGCTGATAAAAGTGGTGCTGAGTATGCATTAATCATTGGTGAGAACGAAATTGAGAACCAACAGGTTGCAGTTAAGCCATTGAGAAATAAGAACGAACAACTTTTGGTTGCCCGAGACGATTTGGCGACCACGATTAAATCATTATTTTAATATTAGCCGATAGCTAATAAACAGAACTGAATAGAAAGGGGAAGTGCGCGTGGATATTTATAGCACAGAAGAACAACAAGTAGATGCTATTAAGCAGTTCTGGAAAGATTACGGCAGCTCAATCATTGTAGGTGCGGTAGTAGGTCTAGGTGGATTATACGGTTGGAATTACTATTCTGACGTAAAAATTGAAAATGCTGAAGCAGCGTCTGAAGCATTCCAAAGCATTACTGCTAATAGTACAGACAGCACAGCTGTGATGGCTGCAGTAAGCGATTTTGGTCAGCAACATGATCAACAAGGTTATCAAGCATTGCTTGAACTAATGTCTGCTAAAGCGGCTGTTGAAGCTGGTGAGCTAGATAAAGCTGAAGCAGCCTTCACTAAAATTATTGCAGCTAACCCAGGTGCTTCACTAGCATCTTTAGCAACGATACGTTTATCACGTGTTCAAGCTGAGCAAGGTAACTTAGGCACTGCATTAGCAACTTTAGAACAAGTGAATGATGAAGCGTTCAATGCGCAACGTGACGAGTTAAAAGGCGACTTCTTAGTGCGTCAAGGCGACATGGATAAAGCAAGATCTGCTTATCAAGCAGCGGTAGATAATGGCGGCACGTTATCAAGCCCTGCTCTACAAATGAAGCTAGACAATTTAAACAAGGCATAAGGAATTAGCCGAATGAAGTCTTTATGCAAAACCTTGCTAGCTGCGGGCTTAAGTGTCGCTATGCTATCTGCTTGTTCTTCAAGCGATAATGAAGAAGAAGTTGTAACAGAACTAACTGAAATCCAAGCAACAGTATTTCCTGAGGTAAATTGGGAAGTCAGCGTAGGCAATGGTGTGGGTGATTACTACTCACAACTTAAACCTGCTGTTTTTTATGGTCACGTCTATGTGGCTGATCGTAACGGTACTGTTATCGCGTACGATCAAGAAACAGGCAAGGTCGCTTGGCGTAAAGATTTAGCGTCAGAATTTAAAGATACTGCGCTAGCTAATACCAGACAAGCCCGTATTGCTGCAGGCGTAACCGTTGGCCGTAATAAAGTCTTTATTGGTGGCGAGTCAGGATTGCTTGTAGCGCTTGATGCTAAAACCGGTGAAACGGCTTGGCATGCTATTGCAAGCGGCGAATTATTATCATTGCCAACAGTGTCTGAAGATTCAGTCGCTGTGCATACCAGTGATGGTAACTTTGAGTCATTTTCAATTGAAGATGGCAGCAAGTTATGGACTCATGAAATGCAACTGCCAAACCTAACCCTTCGCGGTACAGGTTCAGCGGCATATGACTCAGGCGGTTTCTTCTTAGGGACTGCTGATGGTAAAATATCAGTTATTGTTAAAAATAACGGTCAAGTGGCTTGGGAACAAGCTGTGTTTACTCCAACTGGCGGTAACGAGTTTACTCGTATGGCTGATGTGGATATGACACCGTTAATTTTGGGCGATAATTTATACGCGGTAAGTTACAATGGTAACTTGGTGTCAATGGAGCTTAGAACGGGTCGTGTTGTTTGGACACGTAAGTACTCAAGCTTTAATGAACTCGCCGCAGCAGGGGTTGGACTTTATGTCGTTGATGACCATAGTCGTATTTACTCAGTAGATAGACGAAATGGTCTAGAACTTTGGAGTAATACTACGTTAACAAACCGTGGTTTAACTTCTCCTGCAGTTATTGGTTCTTATATTGTTGTAGGTGACTTTGAAGGTTATCTGCACTTTATCGATCGCAGCACTGGCGAAGTCGCTGGTCGAGTTGAGGTTGATAGTGATGGTTTATTCTCGCAGCCGGTAGTGGCTGGAGACAAAGTTTATGTGCAAGGTCGCAGCGGGAAGCTAGCTACTGTAATCCTGCCATAAATTAACCAGTAAACCTTATTAGAGCCCCTGGAAGTGTGTTCCGGGGGCTTTTTATTTAAAAGTTTTTAGAGGCAAAATCATGATCCCTGTAGTGGCCCTGGTGGGGCGACCTAATGTTGGTAAGTCAACTTTATTCAACCGTCTTACTCGCACAAGAGATGCGCTTGTCGCCGATTTTCCTGGTTTAACACGTGACCGTAAATATGGTCGTGCGTTTTTATCTGGTTACGAATTTATTGTGGTTGATACTGGTGGTATCGATGGCACTGAAGAAGGGATCGAAACCAAAATGGCTGAACAGTCGCTTGCTGCGATTGAAGAAGCTGATGTCGTATTATTCTTAACTGATGCGCGCGCAGGTCTTACTTCTGCTGACTTAGCGATTTCAGAACATTTACGTAGCCGTGATAAAACCACCTTTGTTGTTGCCAACAAAGTTGATGGTATTGACGCTGATTCAGCTTGCGCTGAGTTTTGGTCGCTGGGTTTAGGTGAAGTTTATCAAATGGCAGCAGCGCAAGGCCGCGGCGTGACCAATATGATTGAATATTCACTGGCTCCTTATGCTGAAGCTATGGGTATTACTCGTCAAGATGCTGATGAAGACGGTGAAGAAGTTCGTGAATACACCGAAGAAGAAGCCGAAGCGGAGCAAGAGCGTCTACAAAACTTACCGATTAAACTTGCGATTATTGGCAAGCCTAACGTGGGTAAATCAACGCTGACTAACCGTATTTTAGGTGAAGAACGTGTTGTGGTTTACGATGCACCGGGTACAACTCGTGACAGCATTTACATTCCAATGGAACGTGAAGGTCGTGAGTATGTGTTGATCGATACAGCTGGTGTTCGTCGCCGTGCAAAAGTACATGAAGTTATCGAGAAGTTCTCGGTGATTAAAACGTTGAAAGCGGTTGAAGATTCTAACGTAGTATTGTTAGTGATTGATGCGCAAGATGGTATCTCTGAGCAAGATTTAGGTTTATTAGGTTTTGCATTGAATGCGGGCCGCGCAATCGTCATTGCTGTGAATAAATGGGATGGCCTTGACCAGTCATTTAAAGAAAGTGTTAAGAGTGAATTAGATCGCCGTTTAGGCTTTATTGATTTCGCCCGTATTCACTTTATTTCAGCATTACACGGAACTGGTGTTGGTCACTTGTACGAATCTATTGAAGAAGCCTATGACAGTGCGACACGTCGTGTGAGTACGTCAATGCTGACGCGTATTATGCAAATGTCACAAGATGATCATCAGCCACCATTAGTACATGGTCGCCGTGTTAAGCTTAAATATGCTCATGCTGGTGGTTACAATCCGCCAATCGTTGTCGTGCATGGTAACCAGGTGAGTAAGTTACCTGACTCATACAAACGTTACATGATGAACTACTTCCGTCGTTCATTGAAAGTTGTGGGTACGCCAATTCAAATGCGCTTTCAAGAGGGAGCTAATCCATTTGAAGGCCGCCATGAAAAGCTAACCATTAGTCAAGAGCGTCGCCGTAAACGCGCAATGAGCCACATTAATAGCCGCAAAAAATAAATTATTTTCTGTGAGTTAAGCAAAACCTGAATGACTGCAAAGTGATTCAGGTTTTTTTATGTCTCTGATTTACTGGTGTTTGAACTGAGGAGTTTGAACCGAGGTTATTGACAGTTAATGGTTTGGTAAGGTGAAACTTGAAATGATCTAGCATAAGCGAATGTTAAGTTTTACCACTTATAGTCATAATTCACTTTCAATCACTGAGGTTTTTATGAGTACTCGCCGCCATTTTCCTGCTATCCATCGTCTTTTGCATTGGGGGCTTGCGCTGTCAATGTTGGTGATGCTGTTAACCATCTTACTGCGTTTAGGCTGGATGGAAAAAAATCATATGGCTGAGATGATCCAGCAAGGATTATTGCAGCTTGATTTACTTATCAGTGATAAACAAGCCGTCATTATTGCTAAAAGCATTCGTAATGTGATGTTTAAGTGGCATCTTTATTTTGGCTATGCGGTGGCTGTTTTTGTGTCGCTGCGGTTTATCTACATGGCAAAATGCGGCTTACAATACCCTAGCGCACTCAGTAAACAGGCTAGCGGCCGTGAAAAATTTCAAGCGTGGGTATATTGGCTATTTTATCTGGGTATTGCGTTATCGGTCTCCACAGGCTTGTTGATTGAATTTGGGCCAGAGTCAATTGAACACCAAGCTGAAACCGTGCATAAACTTGCCTTGTGGTATTTTATTCCGTTTATCAGTTTGCATTTGGCCGGAATAATACTGGCCGAATTTACCCACGATAAGGGCTTAGTCTCGAGAATCATCGGCGGGTAAACACAGTCACCAGTTGTGTTGAACTAAGCCTATTGAGCAGCGTATCAGCGGTTGTTCTAGCTATTGCTTCAAGACCGCGTCATGGCGTTAGTGCTAGCGCGGTGATTATTAGTCCTCATTAACCAACTCTTGTTCGCTATCCTATACTCGTCAGACCTTGTTAACGGGTTAATCTTTACCTATTTAACTCTCCAACTTAACACTCTGTTAAACTAACTCGTCACAATGCTTAATAAAACCTTAAGATTGAAGATTTAACTTAGATGATATTGAATCATTAAAAATTAGTCATTCATGACTCCTCAAAAATTAAAACTAACAAAGCGAGACTCCATGAAGCGATCATTACTAGCGAGTTTGTTACTCACATTGGCCTTTAGCGGCCCATTATTTGCCGCGCCTTCACTTGAGCATACTGTACTCACCAAAGATGGCACCGAAACTAGCTTGAAAGAGTTTGCTGGCAAGGTGGTGTATGTGGATTTTTGGGCATCATGGTGCGGTCCATGTCGAAAGTCTTTTCCTTGGATGAACCAGATGCAGGCCAAATACCAGCAGCAAGGCTTTGAAGTGGTTGCTATCAATCTTGATGTTGATACTGAGTTAGCCCATGAGTTCCTCACTAAAATCCCCGCTAATTTTAATTTACGCTTTAATCCAGAAGGGGATGTGGCAAGGGAGTTTGATTTACCTGGTATGCCAAGTAGCTATTTATTTAACCGCCAAGGTGAATTAGTTCAGCGTCATGTTGGTTTTTTTGACAAGAATAAGCCTGCTTACGAGCAAGAAATTCAACTGTTGTTAAAGGAGTAAAACGATGAAAAAATCGAGTTTTAAGCAATATATTAAGCTGTTATTGGCCTTGTCGATTATCAGCAGTTTAGCGGGCTGTTCGAGTTTAGGTGTAGAGCCGTGGGAGAAGGATCAATTTGCCCGCGCTGATATGGCACTTAATAATGAAAAGTTAGATTTAGCATTGGATGACCATATTTACTTCAGTAAAGAAGGCACCAGTGGCGGACGCTCATTAGCTGGCGGAGGTTGTGGATGCAACTAACTTCGAAACTAACGCCGAAACAAAGCATCGCTAGCGCTTTGGCCATGGCTAGCTGCAGTTTGTTGTCACAACAAGCCAACGCACAAGAGCCGGTACCGGCAAATGATGATTGGAAGGTCGATGCCGCCATTATGTATTACGGTGAGCAAGATCGTGTACAAGCCGTTGAAGCTATTGGTAATGTGCAAAAAGCCTTTGGCGAAGATTCGCTGCTAGATATGAAAATCGTTGTCGACAGCTTAACCGGCGCTTCAGCCTCTGGCGCTGTAGCACAATCCATCAGCCAAACCTTTACTCGACCTTCAGGTAAGGGAGAGTATACGGTCGCCCCAGGTGAAACGCCCCTTGATGATACGTTCCAAGATACCCGGGTGCAGTTAAGTGCCAATTGGCAGGAAATTTTAAATCCTGACTGGACGGTTAACTTAGGTGTTTATGGTTCTAAAGAATATGATTATTTATCATTAGGCTTAAATGCGGGGGTGGAGCGCAGTTTTAACAAAAACAACACCACCCTTGCCTTATCGGGTGCCTATACGAATGATACTGTTGATCCTGTGGGCGGTCGTCCTGTGGCATTATCAGAAATGGTATTTCGCGGTGATTATGATGGCGATGATGCCTTTCAAGCTGCATTTGACGCCACTCGATTAGACGGTGATGATACCAAGCAAACCGCTGATGTAATGCTAGGTGTGACCCAAATCTTGAATCGCAATTGGTTAATGCAAGCTAACTACGGCTTTTCAAGTGTGTCGGGTTATATGACCGATCCCTATAAAATTCTCAGTATGGTCGATGGTAATGGTGAGTCCCATGGTTATCGCTACGAAAACCGCCCAGACTCGCGCACTAAGCACAGTGTTTTCTTGTTAGCAAAAGGCGCATTGGACTCAGGGGTGATTGATTTCTCTTATCGCTACAATACTGATGACTGGGATATTCAAGCGCACACTTTAGAAACCCATTATCGCTATTACTTTACTCCAAGCTTATATGGCCAGCTGCATTTGCGTTATTACCAGCAGCAAGCTGCTGAGTTTTATCAGCCATTTTTGCGTACAGAAGCAGCATTACCTGAGTATGCCAGTGCGGATTATCGCATTGGTGACATGTCAGCATATACGGTAGGGCTTAAGTTTGGCCATCGCTTATCTGGCGGCCATGAACTGAGCTATCGTATTGAGTATTATCAGCAAAACCCTGAAAACAACGGCACAGATATCCCTGGTGAGTTAAATAATCAGGATTTATTTCCATCGGTGAAAGCAATCGTAGCTCAAATAAGCTATTCGTTTTAAATAAATAGTCTTAAGATAAATAAACGCAAAACATCAGAGTTATTGAAATTGTTAAATAAAGCCGCTGTTACATCACAAGCCGCTACATCTAAGGCCCCACAGGTCGCGACGCTTACACGTCGCCCTTGGGGCTTTTTAGGTTCATTTAGCGCCATGGCAAGTCCATGTGAAATGTTAATGCGACTAGATGATGAGAAGATTGCCCAGCAGATGTTAAATATCGCGGTGGCTGAAGCCAGTAGAATAGAGCGTAAATATAGCCGTTTTTTACAAGGTAATATTGTTTGGCAACTCAATAATGCCCAAGGGCAGGCGGTTAACATTGATGCTGAAACCGCACATTTACTGCAATTTGCCCAGCAATGTTATCAATTAAGTGACGGCGCTTTTGATATCAGCGCAGGTCCTTTAATGAAGTTGTGGCGCTTTGATGGTAGCCATCAAGTGCCACCAGCTAGTGCGATTAAATCGGCATTAAAGCTAGTGGATTTTAGCGCCATTGATTTTACTGACAGCAAATTGACTATGCCTGCAGCAATGAGTTTAGATTTTGGTGGCATAGGCAAAGAGTATGCGGTGGATAGTACAGCGCAATTACTCAGCAAGCGTTGGCCTGATATCTCTGTGTTAGTTAATTTTGGCGGCGATATTGCCTGTCCCATCCTTAACCCAGATGGCTGGCAAGTGGGGATTGAAAACCCGCAGCAATTGGATAATGCCGCGGCGCTGTTAACCATACGCCAAGGCGCATTAGCCACTAGCGGCACCACTCGGCGCTACATTGAAGTGGATCAAAAACGCTATGGCCACATTATTAATCCTCGAACAGGTTATCCTGTGGAGCAAGCGCCGCTTTCAGTGACGGTATTAGGGCCAAATAGCGTTACCGCGGGAATGCTATCGACCATGGCAATGTTAAAAGGCGCAGCTGCTGAAGCCTTTTTGAGTGGGCAAGGTGTTGACTTCAAAGTGTTTAGATAAGCTTAAATCGCGCTTTAATTGCTATAAAAGCAATACATAAGAACAATATATAAGAACAATAAAGGAATAACCGATGCGGGTATTGTTAGTAGAAGACAATCAGTTATTAGCACAAGGCGTGGTTTTGAGTTTGGCTAAAGAAGGGATCCAAGTGGATCACTTATGTTCTTATAACCAAGCATTAGCGGCGCTGGATAATGAAGATTTTAGCGCCATTATTCTTGATTTAGGTTTGCCTGATGGCAATGGCGAAGATTTATTAAAGTACTGGCGTAAAGCGGGAGTATCTTTGCCGATTATTGTGCTGACCGCCAATACGGATTTTGATACTCGCTTAAGCTGTTTAGACATTGGCGCAGATGATTATCTCAGTAAACCGTTTGATGTGCGGGAATTAGTTGCCAGACTGCGAGCGATTGTTCGCCGCCAACACGGCTTAGATAACAATCAATTTAGTTTCGGCGCATTGACCATCGATTTCAGTTGTTGTGAAGTGCATTTTCGAGAGCAATTAATCAACCTGCCACGACGGGAATATCAATTGTTATTGGAGTTTGCCCAATCAGCAGGGCGAGTACTAACCCGCAGTCAGCTTGAGCAATTAACCTATGGTTGGGATGAAGTCGGCAGTAATTCCATTGAAGTGCATATTCATCATTTACGTAAAAAAATGGCCCCAGAACTGATTAAAACCGTTAGAGGCATTGGCTATATTTTAGCTGAAATTCAATAAGCATTAATGGTCAGTAGATCATAAAAGGATATTATGTTTTCGTTACGTTTCTCCCTTAGTTTATTGATGTTAGTCGGTATCTTACTGACCGTATCCGTTGCCAGTGTGCTGAGTAGCCGCGATGCCATGTACGAGATAGAAGAGCTATTTGATGCTGAAATGGTACAAACCGCTAAAGTGCTGGATTTGTTTTATGTCAAAAGGCTTACTGCCGCCAAAGTAGCAAGCTTAATTGAGCAACCTATTCGCTTTCATGTGTCAGAGTCTGACATAGAAACCTTTGCCGAGCAGTCTACGGTAGAAACTCTATCCTACGAGCGTAAGTTGTCATTTCAACTGTTTACCGCAGCAGGTGAGTTACTTGCATACTCCGATAATACTGGCGAGCAACCGTTAACGGATTTTAACCACGGCTATGTGTATAAGGCCGTCGGTGAGCACACTTGGCATGTGTACAGCTTGTTTTCAACGGCGCAACAGGTGTGGATAGTGACTGCACAGCGTGATGATGTGCGCCAAGAGTTGGTGGATAAAATTAACGCCAATAGCTGGCGAACGCCACTGATTATTGCGCCTATCATGTTGCTTATCATGCTATTGGTGACTTACTATTTATTTAAGCCCATCAAGCTACTCGAGCGCCATTTAGCTTATCGCAGCGCTCAAGATCTAGCGCCAATTAATATCCACTTACCGTCAGAACTTATTTCAATTCAGCAGTCGCTTAATAGTTATTTAGCCCGTATTGCCGATATGATGAGCCGCGAACGACGCTTTAGTGCTGATGCCGCCCACGAGTTAAAAACGCCCTTAGCCATCATCAAACTTCATGGTGATGGTTTAGAAAGCGTGATTAATTCATCAACCGATGAAAGCTTAAAGCAACAAGTAATGCCTTATACTCAAGCCATGGGGCAGGGCATTACGCGCATGAGTCATACCGTTGAACAACTGTTATTACTCTCAAGGGTTGATGCCATTGAAGCGATTAATAAAACTGAATGCGACTTACAAAGCCTAATTGATAATGTGATTAATCAGTTAGTGCATATTGTGGCCGATTATCAGTGGCAGCTTGATATTCCTAAGGGATTTACCGTTAAAGCTGATAGCTTTTATCTTGAATTAGTATTAAAAAACATTATCGAAAATGCTTGTAAATACAGCCCTAAAGAATCGGTTATTAGCATTCGCGCTGAGCAAGATGCTAACCAATGCGTTATAAATATCATTGATCAAGGCATAGGCATGTCTGCAAGCGAAATTGATTTAGCCAAGAACCGTTTTTATCGGGTTGATGAAAATGTATCCCAAGGTGCAGGGCTAGGGTTATCCATTTGTCAGCTCATCATTATGTTGCATCAAGGTGATATGAGTTTTCATCAAGCTAAGCCTCAAGGGCTAAAGGTCAACATTGTGTTACCCAATTAAACTAACTTATTTAATCTTGGGATAAAAAAGCCTGAGTCACAGTGAATGTGATTCAGGCTTTTTATTTATTTCAGACTCAGTTTTTGCCTCAACTTCTGGTTCAGCTTTTGACTCAACTTCTGGCCCAGCTTTTGACTAAGCCAAAGCGCAGTTTATTTCACTCGCTGTTTAGACGACGAGTGATGACTGCTTGAGCGACTACCACCACGGTTGTTGTGGGATGTATTACTCGCTCTTTGCTGCGGCTTGATGCTGTGGTTTTGGGCGCTACGGTTGTTATTCACTCGCGCTGTTTGGTTATAGTGCTTGCTACTTTGCTGTTTATTAACAGTCGGTCTGCTGGTCGCTTGTCTATTAGTAACCTGCCTGTTTGTCGCTTGTCTGCTGCTCGGTTGCTTGGTCGCTTTTTGGCTTTGATTAGCCTTATTTGAACGGTTTGGCTGTGATTTATTTGCCGTTCTCAGCGCTTTATCATGCTGGCCATTATGCATTTTATTCGTATTACTTGGTCTAGTGCTCGGTCTAGTACTGGGCTTAGTGCTGGGTCTTGAGCTATAGCTCGGCTTAGCATTATGATTATTTTTTAATGCTTTATTAACACGTTGCTGCTTTGCGATATGGCTTGGCTTAGAGTTATGCAGCTGTGCTGGCTTACCTTTATGACCAGGTTTTTGAGCATGAGCCAGCTTGTGGCTGTTATTGTAACGGGCACGATCATACTTATGGCTTACTCTCGGCGCTTTATAAGCAACCCCGCGGCGATGAGCTGGTTTGTGCTTCCAGCGGTGTGAGCCTTGGCTATAGGCAATCTTATGGGGCTTACGATAGTAACGAGTCTTATGATGATTAATCACCACCACGCGTCTATTTGACCAATGCACCGCGCCAAAGAAGTAGTTAAAGTTGATATAAACACTTGGTCCCCAATAAATTGGGCGGTTCGGGCGGTAATGCACATAAGATGGATAACGCCAATATACTGGTGGGTATGCATTCCAGCGCCAGCTACCGTAAACAATTCTTGGATCGTAATAGGGAACATAAACCACTTCCGTACGGGCAGGCTCAATAATGATCTGCTTTTCTTCACGGGTGATGGTCATGTTTTCCATATCATCAAAACTATTGGCTTCATCTGCTTGCTGCCTAAGCGCCTGAACACTGGCAAGCACTATAGCTTCATCTTGCAAGAAAGCTTCACCGAGTTCTTGAGTCCAGTCTAAATCTTCATTGAGTTTCTCAAGTACGGTAGGAAAAGCGACAAGGGCAGTGACACTGGGATCCCAATCTTGTTGTTCAGCCTGCTGCATTTTTTGACTGCTACTTAAACTGCTATTTTGTTGCTCCCAACGACGCGCCTGAACGATTTCAAGCGGATACGTTGCTGCAATTAAAATGTGCGTCAATAAGCTGTCTGGGTAAAGTGCAATAGGCGCTAACATTTGTGCTAACTGCGCTTCAGAAAGCTGAGACTGCTCAAATTGAGCGTCATTATTGCCATTGGATTGGCTATCAACAGCTAACGCCGCTGGTGACAGTAAGCACAGGCTCATTAGCCCAGCTTTTAATAGTTTATTGGGGATAGATAATAGTGTCATTTTATCTCCATGTACCAAACATCGGTACTTTACGAATGTTAGGGATAGAATAACTAAGTGAAAATGAACACAAGATGAAAGTGTATTAGATAGGGCTAACTAAATGAGATAATCTTTTAGTCGCTATTTAGCCAATTAAATGGATAAAGACTTAATGGCTAAAGGTGACTGTAAATTTTGCGCCGCCATACTGCTCTGATTGAGCAACTGTTAACTCACCTTGGTAGCTATTAACCAAGTCTTGAACGATGGCTAGACCAATGCCATGTCCTTGATTGTAGGTGTCAGCGCGAATACCACGCTCAAAAATATTTTGGCGCTGCACTTCAGTTAAGCCATTACCATCATCTTCAATGATAAAACTTAAGCTGGAGTCAGTTTTTGTTACCGATAAACAAACCTGCGTTTTAGCCGCCTTACAAGCATTATCGAGCAGATTCCCCAGCAGTTCATGTAAATCCGCTTCTTCGCCTTTAAATACCAGTTTAGCAGGGGCTTGATAGTCGATATCAATGTGTGACTGTTGATATATCTTAGCTAAGGTTCTAATTAATTTGCTGGCTACATCATCAATGCTAACCCCTAAATGCCATGCTTGATTGGCACTGGATTTAGCCTTGTTGAGCTGATAACTAATGATGTTATTAATATTATTTGCTTGCTCTTTAGAGTCAGGACTTAAGTCCGTTTGGCTTTGCAGCACGGCTAATGGCGTTTTTAAACTATGAGCTAAGTCGGCTAACGCATTTCGGTAGCGCTGGCGCTGAAGTTGCTCTGTGTTTAGCAATACATTGAGTTGTTTTGCGACAGCATTTAACTCGTTGGGGTAATGTTGATTTAATCGTGTTTGTTGGCCTTGCTCTACTAATGCTAGCTCTTTCGTGAACTGGTTTAATGGCTTTAATGTCCAGAATAACCAAATAGCCTGAACCAAAGCCAATACAATCATGAGCACGATAAGCCAAGTCCAGAGAGTGGTGCTGAACTCACTCACTTGCTGTTGATAGTCAGCGTCATCTTTAACAATATGTACTGTGATTGCCAGGGGTTTTTCATTGGTTTCAAAGCTAACACTAAAGCTATACACAACATGGTTATTGTTGCTGTTACCTGCTAAATCATCAAAACGAACTTGGGTGAGCTGGCCTTGGCCCATTGGAGGTGCTGGCAGTAATAATGCTGTTGATTGATTCGTGGGTAAATCTAAGCCTAGAAAAGATTCTGAGTGCCAAACCAGTTTATCTTCTGAAGATATAAGGGCATACAAGCCAGAGCCAATCACATTAAATTGGTTTTCTAATAGATAATTGGGCATGACGACGTGTTCATCTTTGACTTCAGCGACAGCTAACACTGAATAAACATAAGCGCGTAACTGGTTATTAATCGATTGGGTAATTTGATGTTGGAAAGCACCATTAACTGTGATGCCAATTAGCGGGAGTAATACCAAAATCAACAACAGGCCGCTGAGCATTAATCTGATTTTTAATGAATTAATCCCGCTAAGAAAATTTGACCTTGCTTGCTTGTTAAGCCATTGGGTTTTGAATGTGCTCAGCCAATTCATGACGACTAGCCTGCAGCTAATTGTCGCAGGCGATACCCTTGACCGCGCAAGGTTTCTATCAGTTTATATTCACCGTCAGGATCGAGCTTTTTGCGCAGACGGCGGATAAATACTTCAATGACATTTGAGTCTAAGTCGAAATCTTGATCATAGATATGTTCAATCAAGGTGGGTTTAGAAATGACTTCGCCCTGATGCAGCATGAAGTATTCAAATAATTTAAACTCTGAACTACTGAGAATAATGGGGTTTTGTAAATGCATTAGCTCAAGGGTGCGAGTATTGAGACTAAATGGTCCGTTAGTCACTGTCGGGCTAGCTTTTCCCACTGAACGGCGTATCAATGCATTTAAACGGGCAACAAGCTCTTCAGGTTGAAACGGCTTAGTAAGGTAATCGTCAGCGCCAGAGTCTAGCCCAAGTACCTTGTCTTGCCAGCCGTCTCTAGCGGTTAAAATAAGGATTGGGTAATCAATCTGTTTTTGACGAAGTTGCGTAATTAGGCTCAAACCATCAATTTTAGGTAAGCCGACATCGATAATCGCGGCGTCATATTGATATTCAGTTGCTTGAAATAAGCCATCTTCACCGTCAGATGATATATCGACGCTGTAATTAGCGGCTTGTAAATGCTCAGTAAGGTTTCTCTGTAAGCCTAAATCATCTTCTACTAACAATATTCTCATGGCTAATTCCTTGAAATTGAACCGGTACGCGCATTAACGGTGGCATAAAACACCATGCCATTATTAGAGAGTAATTTAATTCGGTAGCCCGTTGAATTACCCACTTTTGTCGATTGCACTGATAGCACTTTTGCGGAGTATTGTCGTTTGGCGATTTGCGCCGCTTGTGAAGAACTCTTCACGGCTAAAGATTGGGATTTACCTGAACCGCCTTTGGTTTTGTTATTAAACCCAGGGTGACCAATATTTACTGAAGAGCTGATTGAAATAGCACTGCTGAGATTAGTAATAACTGACATAGGCGCAGCCTGAACCGACCCCATTGTTATTGAAAACAATAGAAACGATAGCAGGGAAGTGCATAATCTCTTGTTTAATTTGCTCATTATCAGCGTCCACATCAATATTTATCTTTAAAATCAGTTATCAGTGTAAAAGATCCCTTTCAATATAGAAACATCTGCATCGATGAATATCAATTGCTTTGGTATTCGCTCAAAGTATGGATTGGTTTGTATGAATAGAAGATGAATAGCTTGCAGTGGCGCAGCTGCTGGTTATTTATGTCAGTCATTTTTTATCTAAGTCAATTTCATGTAAGTCATTTTTCGTGTTCAGCTTGCATTCATTTTGATTCCTTTTAAATAACAACTCATCAATAACAAGCTTTGAGTGATTAAGTGCAATTTACTCTTGCGGTTAAATCTGAATGAGAGGGAATACAAAATGGATATTAAATTGATAACGCAAAACCGTTTCAGTCAGGTGATTAGTGTTTTTACTAAAGTGAGTTGCGCATTAATGCTAACGCTTGCGCCGACTGCGTACGCTGACGAACATGAGCAAGACATGATTGTTGTCAGTGAGGGGAGGCAAGTTAGTGGTGCTGCCTCTTTAAGTGAACCAGCAGGTAAAGCTTCATTATCACCTGAGCAAAAACAAACCTTGCTGCAATTGATTGCGGATGAGAAAGCCAAACGCAAATCTGATGCGGCGCAAGGAAAGCCATTACCTAAGCGTGCAACGCGCGAGTACATAACGAGTTTACGCCAAGCAGGGCAGTTATCTGTCAATGCATTACACAGTGTCAACCAAGCGTCTCAAGCACTTTCCAAATTAGAAACTTCAGTAAATGAAGTTACAACAGATGCAGCAACAACTCCTTCTGCAACTCATGCAGCAGCAACCAATCCAGTAACAGCCAATACAGTAACAACAAATAACAGCATTGAAAGTCAGTCATCAAATAGTAAATTATTAACTAATCACGTATCGCAGCAGTCTATTATTGGTTATCGCGATTTTGATATTTATGAGGCTTATAGCCGTCTATTTGATGATTTTGATGAAGATGGTTTTTATCAAACTTTTAGCGTGACCTTTGATGCTGATGTCTATGGTTTTACCCAAGGTGAGCCTGCTAATGTTTATGCTGAGCTGTATTTAAGCCGAAATGGTGGTCCATGGGAGCATTATTACTCTACCGAAGTGTTTACCATTTATGGTGATGCCACCGATGATGATTATGAAGTACTGACAACCTTAGCGCAGGGATACAAAACTGATTATTACGATGTCCTTATCGATTTATATGAGTTTGGCTATGAAGATATTGTCGCGACATTAAGTGCAGATGAGTCTGATGGTTTATATGCCTTACCACTAGAAAGTAGTGACAGAGATGAAGTGTACGAAGAAGAATATATTGAAGTCGTTGAAACTGAGGTCATCGTTAGCGGTGGTAGCTTGGCTTGGAGTGGATTATTGATGTTGCTACTTCTAGCAATGAGACGTTCAAACTTGAATGCTTAAGTTGCAGTCTCTCTAATGATGAACCTTGTGATTATGAAAACAAAATCCCGCGAATGCGGGACTTTTCTGGTTTTTGATAAGGCGTGTTGATATTAACGCCAGTTGCCAGTTGCCAGTTGCCAGTTGCCAATTACCACCTATGACACAACTGACTTTACTTCACCTTGATTAAGTTGAGTTGTCAGTATTTCGCCCGTTTTCACTTGCTTCGCATCTTGTAAAATATTGCCTTTACCGTCTCGGGTAATACTGTAACCACGGCTTAATGTGGCCAATGGGCTAACGGTTTCTAACTGATGTGCGCTGTAACTGACTTGTTGATTGGCGTTAGTTAATCTTGTTTTCATGGCATCGTTAAGTCGATTACTTAAATAGCTCACTTTGTTTTGTTCTAACGTTAACTTATGAGCTGGGGATTGCTGCTGAAGATGGCCTTTCAAGCGTTGTTGTTTTAACGCTGCGTTAGATAATTTGTATTGCATGGCCGACTCAAGTTTTAGCTGCATTTCATCAAAGCGTTGCTCAAGTTGTTGTAGTTGTCTTTTAGGATCTTCACGTTGCAGCTGGTGGCTTAACTCAGTCAGTAGTGTGCTTTGATGCAATAAGTAATGACGCATAGCCTGGCGTAATCTTGAAAACGTCAGGTTGAGCTTTTGCGTCTTATTGCCTTTATCGTCCGATAATAACTCGGCACCCGCTGATGGCGTTGGCGCTCGTACATCCGCGACATAATCACTGATGGTAGTATCAATTTCATGACCCACAGCGCTAACAACGGGTAGGGCACTGTTATAAATCGCATGGGCTAAGTCTTCATCATTAAAACACCATAAGTCTTCTAATGAGCCGCCGCCACGGGTAAGCAGTATCACATCGGCTTCTAAGCGTTTATTGGCTGTAGTGATAGCACTGATGATTTGCTTGCTGGCACTGGTTCCCTGGACTTGTGTAGGGTAAATCACCACTTCGATTGATGGGTCGCGCGTCGATAGTACTTTGACCACATCTCTTACGGCAGCGCCAGTTGCTGAGGTGATAACACCTATTCGTTGAATGTTTTGCGGTAATGGGCGCTTAGTTTCTGTTGCAAACAAGCCTTCAGCGGCTAATTTCAGTTTAAGTGCTTCATATTGCTGTGCGAGTAATCCATCACCTGCAGGTAACATTGATTCCAAGAGTAATTGATAATCACCACGAGGCTCGTAAACACTGATAGAGCCTTTAACTAATACTTGTTGGCCATTAACAGGTTTAAAAGGCACTGATTGATTACGGCCTTTGAACATTGCACAGCGAATTTGCGAGCGGCTATCTTTTAAGGTCATATACCAATGACCTGAATTTGGGGAAACAAAGTTCGAGATTTCGGCCTCAAGCCACACCTTTCCTAGCTCTCCTTCAAGCAGCTGGCGGACTTCACCGTTTAATCGGGAAACGGTGTAAACATTATTTTTCGAGCTTTTCATCAAATTCAACCGACCAATAGTATTTTTTCACTATTTTCCATTTACCAACCTAAATATGCAAGGTATAATCCCGCCGCAATATTTACCCTTTCTAAACCCTACACTTTCTGGGAGATGTTGCATGTTAAGATTAAGAAATGACGCACTAACATTTGATGATGTACTACTAGTGCCTGCTCACTCAACCGTCCTCCCAAATACCGCTGTTCTGAAAACTCGTCTGACTAAAAAAATTGAATTAAACACACCAATTGTGTCTGCAGCTATGGATACCGTAACTGAAGCTCGCTTAGCGATCGCGATGGCGCAAGAAGGTGGTCTAGGTTTTATTCATAAAAACATGACGATCGAACAACAAGCTGAAGAAGTTCGTAAAGTTAAAATCTATGAAGCTGGTATCGTACAGCAGCCTGTTACAGTGACGCCAAGCACCACGCTAGCTGAACTTAAGCAACTGACTGAACGTAACGGTTTTGCTGGTTATCCAGTGATTAACGATGCGAAAGAGCTTGTGGGTATTATCACTGGCCGTGATGTTCGTTTTATTACTGACTGGAGCCGTACCGTTGAGCAAGTCATGACGCCGAAAGATCGTCTTGTTACTGTGCTTGAAGGGACTAAGCTAGATGAAGTTCAAACCCTAATGCATTCACATCGTGTTGAAAAAGTATTAGTAGTTGATGCTAACTTTAAGCTTAAAGGCCTTATCACTGTTAAAGATTTCCAAAAAGCAGAACGTAAACCGAATGCATGTAAAGACGAATTAGGTCGTTTACGTGTTGGTGCTGCTGTTGGCGCTGGTGCAGGCAACGAAGAACGCGTTGAAGCATTAGTTAAAGCAGGTGTTGACGTATTGCTGATTGATTCTTCACACGGTCACTCTGAAGGGGTATTGCAACGTATTCGCGATACTCGCGCAGCTTTCCCTGATTTACAAATTGTTGGCGGTAACGTAGCAACAGCTGAAGGTGCATTAGCCTTAGTTGATGCTGGTGTTGATGCCGTTAAAGTGGGTATTGGCCCAGGTTCAATTTGTACTACTCGTATCGTTACAGGTGTTGGTGTACCGCAAATTACTGCTGTATCAGATGCCGCAGCTGCGATTAAGCATTTAGATATCCCTGTTATTGCAGATGGTGGTATTCGTTTCTCTGGTGATTTAGCTAAAGCATTAGCTGCGGGTGCATCATGCATCATGGCCGGTTCAATGTTTGCTGGTACTGAAGAAGCGCCAGGTGAAACTGAACTTTATAACGGCCGCGCTTATAAGTCATACCGTGGTATGGGTTCTTTAGGTGCGATGACGCAAACACAAGGTTCATCTGACCGTTACTTCCAAAGCGATAACGCCGCTGACAAATTAGTACCAGAGGGTATTGAAGGTCGCGTAGCTTATAAAGGTAAATTAAAAGAAATTATTCACCAACATATGGGCGGTTTACGTTCATGTATGGGTCTTACTGGTTGTGCAACCATTCAAGAGTTAAACGAAAAAGCAGAATTTGTAAAAATCACTTCTGCTGGTATGGGCGAGTCTCATGTCCATGACGTGACAATCAGTAAAGAAGCGCCGAACTATCGCAGCGGTTCTTAATACATTAAAGGCGGCAATGTGATTGTCGCCTTTTTTCAATCTTAAAATTCATTGAGATTGAAAGTACACCTACTATAAGTAAAACCAGATATAAGGTATCCCATGAGCAACATTCATGAGCATAAAATCCTGATCCTCGACTTTGGATCGCAATACACGCAGTTAATCGCCCGCCGTATTCGTGAAATCGGTGTTTATTGTGAGCTTTGGGCTTGGGATGTATCTGAAGAGCAAATCAAAGGATTTGCTCCAAATGGCATCATCTTAGCCGGTGGCCCTGAAAGTGTTACAGCCGAAAACTCGCCTCGTGCTTCTGAATATGTCTTTAATGCAGGCGTGCCTGTTTTAGGTATTTGTTACGGCATGCAAACCATGTCTGAGCAATTAGGCGGTAAAGTTATTCAAGGTGTGGGTGAAGGTGAGTTTGGTTACGCACAAGTTGAACTGCAAACTGAATCAGCGTTATTCAAAAGCATTGAAGATGCCATTAGCGAAACAGGCAAGCCATTACTAGACGTATGGATGAGTCACGGCGACAAAGTATCAGAAATTCCTGAAGGTTTCGTAACTGTTGCTAAAACAGAAACGTGTCCTTTCGCTGCAATGGCTAATGAAGACAAGAAATTCTACGGTGTGCAATTTCACCCAGAAGTCACGCACACTCGCCAGGGCAAGCGTATGCTTGAGCACTTCGCCCTCGATATTTGTGGTTGTGATGCTAACTGGAAGCCATCTTCAATCATTGAAGATGCTATCGAAAAACTTAAAAAACAAATCGGTGATGACGAAGTTATCTTAGGCTTATCAGGTGGTGTTGATTCATCTGTTGTGGCTATGCTGCTTCACCGCGCAATTGGTGACAAACTAACTTGTGTATTCGTTGATAACGGTTTATTGCGTTTAAACGAAGCAGAGCAAGTGATGGATATGTTTGGCGATCATTTTGGACTGAACATTGTTCACGTTGATGCAGAGAACCGTTTCTTAGATGCGATGGCTGGCGAAGCAGATCCAGAAGCTAAACGTAAAATCATTGGTCATGTTTTTGTTGATATCTTCGATGAAGAATCAAAGAAATGTGTTAATGCCAAATGGTTAGCACAAGGCACTATTTATCCAGATGTCATTGAATCTGCTGGCAGTGCAACAGGTAAAGCCCATGTGATTAAATCTCACCATAACGTAGGCGGATTGCCTGATGATATGGAAATGGGATTAGTTGAGCCATTACGTGAGTTATTTAAAGATGAAGTACGTAAAATTGGTTTAGAGCTAGGTCTGCCATACGACATGCTTTACCGTCATCCATTCCCTGGACCGGGTTTAGGTGTACGTGTACTGGGTGAAGTGAAAAAAGAATACTGTGACTTACTGCGTTTAGCTGATGCTATCTTCATTGAAGAGCTGCATAAAGCCGACCTTTATAACAAAGTCAGCCAAGCATTTACGGTTTTCTTACCAGTACGTTCAGTTGGCGTAATGGGTGATGGTCGTAAATACGATTGGGTTGTATCCTTGCGCGCTGTTGAAACCATTGATTTCATGACTGCACATTGGGCACACTTACCTTATGACTTCTTAGGTCGTGTATCTAACCGCATTATTAACGAAATCGATGGTATTTCGCGTGTGGTTTATGATATTTCAGGTAAGCCACCTGCAACCATTGAATGGGAATAAACTTTCATTCGTTTTCCAATCAGTTTTGATTAAAGACAAAAAAGGCGCTTAGGCGCCTTTTTTATTGGGATAAATTTATTGTTGTTTGGCGTATAATCAGCTGAAGTCAGGCTAAGTCACACACTGTACACCTGAATATTTAAACCATTTGCAATCAGCTAAACATCGCGAAATATAAATCATCGGTATACCTAAGAGACACTAATGACGTTAGAAAACAAACTTAGCATCAGCCAAAAACAGCAAGCAAGTCAGACCAAGCCATTCACTGAAGAAGAGTTAGCCCTGCTTGCTATTCAAGATGAGAAATGGATGCGTGTGGCAATAGCGTTGGCGAGTGAAGCAGAAGCACTGGGTGAAGTGCCTGTTGGCGCAGTTTTAGTTAAAGATGATAAGTTAATTGCGTCAGGGTTTAATTTAAGCATTACAGAACACGACCCCAGTGCTCATGCTGAAATGCAGTGTATTCGCGCGGCAGGTAAAATATTACACAATTACCGCATGCTAGGTGCGACCTTGTATGTCACTTTAGAGCCTTGTCCAATGTGCGCAGGTGCAATGATCCACAGCCGCATTGAGCGGGTGGTGTTTGGCGCAAAAGACTTAAAAACAGGGGCGGCGGGAAGTGTGATTAATTTATTACAAGACTCGCACTTCAATCACCAGTTAACGGTAGATTCTGGCATTTTAGCTGAAGAATGTGCGAGTCAATTGAGTCAGTTTTTTAAACGTCGACGTGATGAGAAAAAAGCACTGAAAAAGCTGCTAAAGCAACAATCAGACTTGTTGCTGCAAAAAGGCAAAGAATAACTTTTGACGGTTTAGCATTCTACGTTGTTTCAATTTAATGCTGCTACGGCGACGGGCATTATTATTCATATTGGGTCTTCTCATTGTGCACCTATATTGACTGTATGGTTAAATGTGTCACTGCATGTATGACTGCACGGTTTATGATAAACCGTTTCGATGACGAATTTATTGCGCAGCTGAGTTAATGAGTTCTTCAGGGTTATCAATATCATCAGTCTGCGAACCTGTTTCTTCTGCTAACGCTTCCGTTTGTTCTAACTCTAACTCCAGTTGTTTGGTCTGATTATCTACCCAAACCAGGGTGTCATAATAACGGCGAATATTATCCACATAATGCACAGCTTCACTGCCTCTAGCATAGCCATAGCGTGTGTGCTGATAATACTTACGTTGCTGTAATAAGGGTAAGACTTGTTTTACATCGCGCCATGCGCTGGGATCTTTTCCCATACCTTGGGTAATTTTACGGGCATCCTCAACATGACCTAAACCCACGTTATAGGAGGCAAGGGCAAACCAAATTCGCTGACTATCAGGAATGGACGCTGGCAATCGATCAATCATCTTTTGCAGATAAATCGCTCCACCACGAATACTTTGCTCGGCATCAAGGCGGTTATCCACCCCAACAGAGCTGGCAGTGGGCTGAGTTAACATCATCATACCGCGAACACCAGTAGGCGAGCGTGCTTTAGGATTCCAATGTGATTCTTGATAACCCGCCGCGGCCAGTTTTCGCCAATCTAAATTACCGGCATGTTTTTCGAATAAAGCTTGATACTCAGGCAGCACATTATCAATTGCACGAATAAACGCGCGAGTATCCACATAGTCAAAGCGCTTAACGTGGCCAAAGTACTTTTCGTTCAGGTGCTCTAGGGTGCCGTTACGTTTTTGATTATGCCAAAACGACAGTAAAGCGCTCATTAATCGGTCGCTATCAAGCGGCGGTAGTAACCACACCACTTCAGTTTTTTCGTCAAGCACGATACCTTCACGTAGTTCAGGTAAATAACGTTGATTGATTAGCAAGCTGTTGGAGTCGGCAATGGTATATAACACCTCACCTGAAGCCACCATAGAAAACAATTCTTCGTTATCTTTATCATCGACCTGCTGCCAGCTTAAATTAGGGTTGGTTTGCTGCAGCTTTATCACGGTATCAACGGCAGCTGATTCAGAAATGACAATGACATCACCTTGAAGCTTATTAAAGTCTCGCGGTTTTAGGTTGCCAGATTTGTAAATAAGAACTTGGTTAACTTCATAAAGGGTAGGACCAAGCAAAAACTGTTCACGTCGATTTTTGGTCGTCGTAATAGCAGCAGCAACGATATCGATTTGTTTCAGACGTAATGCTTCAAATAATTGCTGACGATTATGGTAGGGGATCATTTCTAACGGCACATCGAGATAGTCGGCAAACTTTGCCGCCATTTCATAGTCAAAACCACTTTCACCTTGATCTGAGTTGAGATAGGTTTGCGAGCCGTAGAGTGTTCCTACCTTAAGAACGGTACGTTGAGGTGTTTCTTCAATGAACTCTGTTGCTTTCATATTCGCTTGATGACAAGCGCTGAGCAGCAAAGTAATTGAAATGATTGCGACGATCTTTAACAGTTTGGTCATGTCCCTCTATGGATGAAGCATGTTAGTGATGGCGAGAAATCTCAGTGAGTGTGGGCTTGTTGGCCGTTTATCCACTAATTGAAAGCCATAACGCCTCTAATGCGAGCTTCAAAGTACGATTTAAAAACAATATCTAATAAATATACTTTAGCAGTAGTTTTGTATTTCACCTAGCCCGATGAGAATCAGTGTTAAATTATACGGTTGAATTTATTAGTAAAATCGAATTTAAAAAAATTAAATACGAATGAAATGTTATTGAAATATATCGTGGGTAGATTGTGGTTTTGTTTTGATTGTTTTCGTTAACGGGAAACACTGTTCTAGCAAGCCTTCTTAGGTGATTTATAAAGTGTGATTCCCTATAATAGCGCCAATTCTTACCCTGCCAATATAATCATAAGGTGAATTGACGTGATTGAGATCATTCGCGGAGCCCCAGCACTTTCAGCTTTTAGAATCCAAAAGCTTATGGAGGCCTGTGAAACTGCAGCCCTTCCTGTTGAGCAAATCTACGCTGAGTATGTCCATTTAGCTGATATCAGTGAAAAGCTTGACGATAAAGAATATCAACAGCTTGAAACGATTTTAACCTACGGACCTGCCATTGAATCTCATGCTCCAGAAGGTTCATTATTTTTTATCACTCCTCGTCCAGGCACCATTTCTCCTTGGTCATCAAAAGCAACTGACATTGCCAAAAACTGTGGTTTAAGCAAAGTAAAACGTCTAGAACGTGGCGTTGCTTATTACGTTGCAGGCGCGTCATTGACCGCTGAGCAATTAGAGCAAGTAAAAGGCTTAATCCACGACCGTATGGTTGAAGTGATTTTACCTGAGTTTGCCGCTGCATCAGTACTGTTTGAGCGCACTGAGCCATTACCCTTCAAGAGCATCAACATTCTTGCAGAAGGTCGCCGCGCGTTAGAAGTTGCAAACACTCAGCTTGGTCTTGCACTTGCAGAAGATGAAATTGATTACTTAGTGGATAACTTTGTTCGCTTAAACCGTAATCCAAACGATATTGAGCTAATGATGTTTGCCCAAGCAAACTCAGAGCATTGTCGTCATAAAATCTTCAATGCTGACTGGACTATTGATGGTCAAGTACAGCCTAAATCATTATTTAAAATGATTAAGAACACCTTTGAAGTTACGCCAGATAACGTATTGTCAGCTTATAAAGATAACGCTGCAGTTATGAATGGTAGTGTTGCAGGTCGTTTCTTCCCAGATCAAGACGGTGTGTATAACTACCACACCGAGCCAATGCATATCTTGATGAAGGTAGAAACCCATAACCACCCAACAGCTATCAGCCCATACCCCGGTGCAGCGACGGGTTCAGGCGGTGAAATCCGTGATGAAGGTGCAACAGGCCGTGGCTCTAAACCAAAAGCGGGTTTAACAGGTTTCAGTGTTTCTAACCTTAAAATTCCAGGGTTTGTCCAACCATGGGAAGGCGATTACGGCAAACCTAGCCGTATTGTTACGCCACTAGAAATCATGACTGAAGGCCCATTAGGCGGCGCAGCATTTAACAATGAATTTGGTCGCCCTGCGTTAGTGGGTTATTTCCGTACTTACGAGCAAGAAGTATCAAGCCATAACGGCGTTGAAGTCCGTGGTTACCATAAGCCAATTATGCTTGCTGGTGGTTTAGGTAACATCCGTGAAGACCATGTTCAAAAAGGCGAAATCACTGTAGGCGCTAAGCTTATCGTATTAGGTGGCCCTGCAATGAACATTGGTTTAGGCGGCGGCGCTGCTTCATCAATGGCATCAGGTCAATCTAGCGAAGATTTAGATTTTGCTTCAGTACAACGTGAAAACCCAGAAATGGAACGTCGTTGTCAAGAAGTGATCGATCGCTGCTGGCAGATGGGTGACGACAACCCAATTCAATTTATTCACGATGTGGGCGCAGGCGGATTATCAAATGCCTTCCCTGAGCTTGTGAATGATGCAGACCGAGGCGCACTATTTAACTTACGTAACGTGCCTTCAGATGAGCCTGGCATGAGCCCACTTGAGATTTGGTGTAATGAATCACAAGAGCGCTATGTTATGTCTGTAGCGCCAGAGAATTTAGAAACCTTCAGAAAAATTTGTGAGCGTGAACGCGCGCCGTTTTCTGTAGTGGGTGATGCCACTGAAGAGCAGCACCTAACGCTTGAAGATAGCCATTTTGACAACAAGCCAATTGATTTACCGCTTGAAGTGCTTTTAGGTAAAGCGCCTAAAATGAGCCGTGATGTGGTTTCAGCAAAAGCTGAATCACCTGCGCTTAATCAAGCAGGTATTGAAGTTAAAGATGCAGTATCACGCATTTTACATTTACCAACCGTTGCTGATAAGTCATTCCTTATCACCATTGGTGACCGCTCTGTAACGGGTTTAGTTAACCGTGATCAAATGGTTGGCCCTTGGCAGGTACCTGTTGCCGATTGCGCAGTGACGGCATCAAGCTTTGATAGCTACGCCGGTGAAGCAATGTCTATCGGTGAGCGTACGCCACTGGCACTACTTGATTTTGGCGCATCAGCACGTATGGCTGTAGCAGAATCAATTTTGAACATTGCTGGTACTGACATTGGTTCATTCAAAGACATTAAGTTATCAGCTAACTGGATGTCTGCAGCAGGTCACCCAGGTGAAGATGCTGGTCTTTATGAAGCAGTAAAAGCAGTCGGTGAAGAGTTATGTCCTGAGCTTGAGTTAACTATCCCAGTGGGTAAAGACTCAATGTCTATGAAGACAGCTTGGAATGACGAAGGTCAAGACAAAACTGTAACTTCACCAATGTCATTGGTTATCACTGCATTCGGCGTGGTAAAAGACATTCGCCATACTGTGACACCAGAACTTCGCACCAACAAAGGTGAGACTGAGCTGTTATTAGTTGATTTAGCGAAAGGTCAAAACCGTTTAGGTGGTTCTTGTTTAGCGCAAGTATTCAGCCAACTTGGTGATGTAGCGCCAGATCTTGATGATGCAGCAAGCTTACGTGGCTTCTTTGAAGTGATTCAGCCATTAGTGGCTGAGCAAAAAGTGATTGCATACCATGACCGCAGTGACGGTGGTTTATTCACCACACTTGTTGAAATGGCATTTGCGGGTAACACAGGTCTGAACATTGATCTTAGCGGATTAAAAGGTAACGACTTAGAGCGTTTATTTAATGAAGAGCTAGGTGCGGTTATTCAGGTATCTAAAGCTGAAAGCGCAGATATCAAAGCACAATTCAACGCCGCTGGTGTTGATTGTCATAGCGTTGCCACTTTAACATCTGACGACCAGATTACCGTTGTTGATGGTGAGCGTGCAGTATTCAGTGACTCTCGTGTTGCGCTTCGCACTATGTGGTCAGAAACCACTTACCGTATGCAAGCAATGCGTGATAATCCTGAGTGTGCTAAAGAAGAGTTTGAACTTAAGCAGCAGGCTAAAGACCCAGGCCTTACGGTTAAATTAGGTTTTAACCCAAGTGAAGACGTTGCCGCGCCGTTCATCTTAAAAGGCGCAGCGCCTAAGATGGCGATTATCCGTGAGCAAGGTGTTAACTCTCACGTTGAAATGGCTGCAGCATTTGATCGCGCAGGTTTCGAAAGCCGCGATGTTCACATGTCAGACATTCTATCTGGTCGCATTAGTCTTGAAGAATTCCAAGGTCTAGTGGCTTGTGGTGGTTTCTCTTATGGTGATGTTTTAGGTGCTGGTGAAGGTTGGGCTAAATCAATCTTATTTAACGACCGTGCTCGCAGTGAGTTCTCACGTTTCTTTGAGCGTGATGCCACATTAGCATTGGGCGTATGTAATGGTTGTCAGATGTTATCTAACCTGAAAGAAATCATTCCAGGTAGCGAGCATTGGCCACACTTTGTCCGTAACCGTTCAGAGCGTTTCGAAGCACGTGCAAGCTTAGTTGAAGTGCAAAAGAGTCCTTCAATCTTCTTCGAAGGAATGGAAGGTTCACGCATGCCAATCGCCGTATCACACGGTGAAGGTCGCGCTGAATTTAAGTCTGTCGAAGCCTTAGCAGCTGCTGAAGCATCAGGTACAGTGGCACTGCGTTATGTTGACGGTAATGGTCAAATCGCAACGCAATACCCACAAAACCCAAATGGTTCGCCAAATGCAATCACTGCACTAACGACAACAGATGGTCGAGTAACAATCATGATGCCGCATCCAGAGCGTGTATTCAGAACCGTTGCTAACTCTTGGCACCCAGATGAGTGGGCCGAAGACAGCCCGTGGATGCGTATGTTCCGCAATGCACGGGTTAAGTTAGGGTAATTTGAAATTAACCTAACATGAGTTAATTGAAGTTTACATAACAGCAAAAGGCGACCGAATGGTCGCCTTTTTTATGCGTTAAGCTTTACGAATATATGCAAGTGGCTAGGAAAAGCTCATGACTCTTGAAGCTGTAAATATTGTTCTTAAAGTATAAAGTGACTTGTATTTTAGTAAGTTATGATTCATTTTAGTGATATATGACATATAAAAAGGCATAACTTAAATCACGCTTTAGTGACGTACAGTTATTAGTGCATTGTTGTAATCAGTAGTGATGCTTAGACCAAGGAAAATAATAATGACGAAGCAATCTAGCAGCGAAAAGGTCATTCGCAGGCTGTACCAAATTACCCAAGATCATCATAAAGGCTTTGAGTACCAAGTCATTGAGCTAATTAAAATGGGGCTTGAGCGTTTTGGACTCCATATCGGGATATTATCTAAAATTGATAGCAAGGATTATCGTGTAAAGCTCTGCGTGACCCCAGAAGAAGTGCCACTTAAAGCTGGTGATAGTTTCAATTTTGATGAAACCTATTGCAGTTTAACGTGTCTTGCTGATGGGCCTTTAGGCATAGAACATATGGGTGAAAATGATAAATATGCTGTTCATCCGGCATATAAAGCATTTGGTTTAGAGTCTTATATTGGTATACCAATTCGATTAAAAGGTAAATTGTACGGCACGTTAAACTTCTCTAGTCCAACACCATACCCAAGACATTTTCGTGAAGTCGATATTGATGCATTACAGCTGATGGCCTCATGGATTGAAGTTGAACTGATCCGAAGAGAACAAGAAACACAATTAAAAGCCTTGAATAAAGAGCTACATCATTTAGCCAATTACGACGTGTTGACGGATATCCCTAATCGACGTGGCATGCTTAAGACATTACAAAGAGACATTAACCGACTAAGCCGTGTTAAAGGTAAAGGAACAATCGCATTAATTGATATTGATAAGTTTAAGCAACTTAATGATACCTATGGTCATCAAATGGGGGATGATGCGTTAGTTGAAATAGCCAAAACGATTACAAATACATTACGAGACTATGATTTAGTTGCCAGGATTGGTGGTGAAGAGTTTTTATTGTGGTTACCCGACACCAATGAGCAAGAGTGCGCGATAGCTTGTCAAAGAGTCATGAAAGATATCGCCGCAATCAAGTTAACCTCTACACCGATCACTGTTTCAATAGGAGCTTGTCATTTCAACTTCAATCAAGTTCAGCCTAATAACCCGTGCGAACTGATTAATGACTTCATTCTAGAAGCGGATACCGCACTTTATGACGCCAAAGCACAGGGAAGAGATAGACTTATTAGTAGCCATAAGATGATCCCTGCATAGTTTGAACGAGATTCATCTAAATACATGTAAATAACCGAACACGCGAATAATCCATTCGCGTTTTTTATGTCTTACATGGACTTACTGGCTGAGTTATTGATTGTATTTTTCAGGTACATACCGATAATGACCTGTGATTTCATAATCAAACAGCATGTCTTCAACTATCGGCCCCTGACCAATATTATGTACGATCATGGGATTACCCGTTTTATCGCTTATTTGATCAATAACCATACCGATATGTGGTAAGTTACCAGACACCATCCAAGTGACAATATCACCAACTTTATAATCCGTACCATTTTCACTGATACTGAGCACTTCTCCTTTTCGTTTAAAAAAGGTCTGTAAATTAGGGACTCTACGATGATCGATATTTTTATCTGTGGTGGATAACCCCCAAATCCTATTTGAAGGATAAAGTGAAAAATGCTGTTTCATATCTTCATGCACAGCTTGTTGTAAGTCAGCGCCAAGTTCACGATAAGCTCTGATCACAACATCAGTACATACACCAATATTGGCGGGTACATCACCATTTGGATAGGGGATTGAGATATAAGCACCATCGTATGTCACTTGATGAGTGGTTCTGTGGAGTAAGCTTTTTACTATGTCATCATTGAAGTTAGATGCATGGGTGTTAAAGCCAATAATACTTAATAAAACAAGATACTTTTTCATTAACCATCCTTGGAAATACTGACTCAACCAATAAGACAACTAATGCTAGCAGTAACATTTTTTGATGGTTGACAGTTGTTCGATTCTTATTATTTCTTTATAGCGTTTTTAGCTGAGGAATGTAAGTAAGTGCTTGAAAGTAGCTGCTCAAAATAAACTTAATATAGGTTATTTTTTTAAAGGTTTAAGCATGATGAAGCCTCAGCCGTTGAAACCACAATCGCTTAAGCAGCAGGGACAGTGGTACATCTCATGTTGGTAGTAATGCTGAAGTTCCAACTTATACTCACAAAACGTGAATGGTTTACCAAAAGCGACGACAGCATTAACCACCGTTAATGACCGAGTGACCATTAAGGTAATGCAATCCAGAACGTGTGTTTTGAACGGCTGCTAACTCAGGTTTGGACAGAAGCTTGTTGGATTTGAAGCTCTTAAAGTAATGAGTCCTATTAGGAAATGTATGGCAAGTGTATATATCGTAACGCCTTGCTAAGCGGCGTAAAATAGTTGGCTAAAATGAGTGAGGCACGAACGATAGCCAACTGTTTTTCGTCCGTTTAAGCAACTTGTTGGACGCGGCTACGCGCGGCCTATCCTTATCTGTTATATTTCATTTCTTATGACATTTGAAATTTCAATGAATTGTTCCACTTTAGTATTGGAAAAATCATTTTCTAATAAAGCCTGCTGTATTGGTATTAATTCTAAATCATCAAATCTATTTAAAATCACTTGAGATTCTTCCCCATATAGAGGAGTGGTCACACCTTTAAACTGATCTGCAGTTATATCAAAAGTATTTCCATCTGCATTAATCCAAAAATGCATTTCATACTTTTTAGAATTAGTACCTTTAACTAATTTAATATCTTTTTCTGGATATTTATCTGCCAAAATTTTTCCTAGCAATAATGATGCGGTTTCACAGCTAGCAACTGGGAATCTATGGATAATATGCAAGTCCAGTTGTTGACAGTTTTCTTCTAAATATCTTCGAGTCTGTTTTACCAATGCATCCACGATACTTGCTCCTGAAATATAACAGTATATTAGGCTGAATTCCGAATAAGAACGGTCTTAATAAGAACAGGTCGCCAGTACTTTAATCACTCAAGACTAACAGTAAACCACTGTATCAACAATGAGTTATAACATAGAAAGAACTGATTCCCAGTTTATCTGCCTGTGTGAAACAAAGAACTGCCATCATTGCATAAAATGCAATGTTCACGCAGGAAGAAAAGTCACTAGGCTCCGGCCTATATGATAATTCGGGGGCAGGTCTTATATCTTGCGTCCCACATTAGCTTTTATAAGGCTAAAGCTTTAATTGCGCTACTAACAACTTCTATCAGTGAAAATCATTTTGGGGCAAAAACGTTTTAAGGCCACCAATTCTATATTTCATTTATATTGGCTAACTTACAGCAGACCATTACTTCAATCTAACCCATTGCCTGCCGCAGGCTTTTGTGCAGATACATCCAAGACACGCCGTAAACACATCCCTGTGGGCTCTGCGAAAACATCCATGTTTTCGAAGGTCTTGAACGCATCTACACTGGCTTTATTGTCTCTTCGATTTGACTGCGTTGGTGATAATTTAAAGAGCTAAAGCTAGTAGACCTTACATTTAAAAGACTCCATTTGAATTGAGGACGTTGAAGAAAATCGCGTGATGCGCACATGGATGTGATCTTAGCTTTCGAGGTGCATGGTCACTCCTTGGCATCCATGCCATCGTGACATTCATAAATCCATTTACTTCAGATGCACCACCGGAAGCGTTAGCATTTTCGAATAAGACCGACGTTAGCAACAAACGAAGTCAGAAACTGGAGTAATCCCCATCGAAAATTATGCGCTTTTCAGCATTTTTCGTCGGGGCAGCGGGGCCTAATTCTTTTACAGGGAGTATAGAGGGTATTGCTGTTGATACCCTTTTGGTCGGGTGTGGGTGGATAACCCACGATGTTAATCCAAACGAAGTTTGGAAATTCAGGATTAAATCCAGATATCAGAATCAGGTGTGGGCGAAGCGCCACGACCTTAATCCAAACGAAGTTTGGAAAATGTGGCTAACTACAAGTAAGTTCCTTTTGAGCTTGAGTAATCCCCCTGTGTCTAAAGATACTTTTGAAACCAATTCACTAATTCCAAATTGACCTTTTCTTTGCTGTTTCTCAAATAATGGTTATCAGGATAAAGCACCAGTTTATGGGGAATATCATATTTGGTTAATGCATCAGCAAGTACGATAGATTGGTTTGCTGCCACACGTTTATCTTCGGTGCCGTGGATTAATAAGATAGGCACATTGGGGGATAAATTGCTGGCCCAGTTGATAACAGAGCGTTTTGATAACTCGGCATCTTTTTTGAGTTCATAATAAGGGATACGTTTCTTATAAACATTTTCCATTTCTGGGCGTTCTATTAACCCTTGTTGTAAATCCGATACACCCGCAATCGTAGCAATTGCTTTGATTTTGTTAGTTTGTTTCATTGCTAAGTGTGTTTGCATGCCACCTCGACTGCCACCATACATGCCAATACGCTGCGGATCTGCGCCTTCAATATTTGGGATGAAATCGAGTAGGGCAATAACGTCATTCACATCTTTTCCGCCAAATTCATCTTTCGCACTTGGCTGCTTAACGTGAACTCCACGGTATTGACTACCAATGATGACAAAGCCTTGCTCTACAATCGGAAATAGTCCGTACATCATTGCGCCAAAGACGACACTGCCAAAATTACCGTTACCACCACGGTTATAAATTAAAACGGGTAACTTAGTGTCAGATACTCTGGGCTTTATGACATAACCCATCACCTCGGTGTTATTTACCGAATAACTAAATGTGCTACAGGATAAATTCGCTTTAAAGTGATTGAAATCGTCTTCGCTAAAAGTAGCGTTAAATTGTGATAGTGCTTTATTGAATTTTTGTTCGATTTTTATCTTGTTTCGATATTTTTCTTCCATGAATTTATGCCAAGTATCGTATTCAGCAAAGATAGAACTAAAGCAATCAGTTTGATTACTGATGCGATCATCGTTAATTAAATGAATAGCTTGAGTACTGAAGGAAGAGAATAACAAGGTAAATAGTAGAAAATACTTTATCACGTGAACTCCATGTCTGTGATTAAACGTCTGTGATTAAACTGTTTTTGATGTCTATGTATTGAGTCGACTAACTTAAGTTATTGATAAAATTAAATCAACAGAGAAAATATGTCGTCAAAAAATTCAAAGTTACAACGTTTTGGCTTTTTTAATGTTCAAATTGAATGGCAATAAACGGGGGAATTGGGCGAGTATGACAACATGAAGCATCACATCGGCTGCTTAACTCAACTCAACTCAACTTAACTTAACTCAAGCCAGTTTAACTCGAATCATTTCACAACCAAAGTTGATCAATAACTCTATATCAAACGTATGTTTGAATATCTTTTACTTTAGATATAAAAAAGACAGTGAGAATGGCATTAAAAAGCCCCTTAGAATCGAAACTCTAAAGGGCTAGTCAAGCTCTATGTAGCAAGTGAGCCGCAAGAGCTGTTTTGCGCTAACAAAACATCAAGGGTAACGTCCAATGTCCATAGCAAGCTAATCGCATGCTCAAGACATTTCCCGTTGTATTGCTGCTCAACATGGTCCCAAAGGTGTTTCCAAAATTCAGCAGCAATATAAAACTAATTAGTACGCTTGGTACATTTCAACAAAAACACGTTTGTAGCTATTGATGAAACGCTCAAATAATTTAGTCATTTTAAAATCTCCACTCAGTAATAAATTCAAATTAGTAGAGTTGGGGATGTAACTTGAAATCCATTTTGTTCAAGCCCAATCGACCTTCTCTCAACACAGGACGAATTCTATATCTGTTCAAAAAATAGCTCAAACGAATAAAATTAATCTTTACCATTATTAAAACTAATCCAATATTCAATTATTTTAATGTTCACTAATCTATTTTTTGATATTTAACCATTAAAA
>NZ_MCUF01000052.1:2750-54712 GCF_002873615.1 Shewanella sp. 10N.286.51.B7 | reverse complement strand
ACCTAAAGTTTCACTTATTAAAATGCACATTTTAAAAATCAAAATTCCAGCTAGAAGAATCCACAAACCAATATAAAACAGCAAATAAAATTACCATTTTCAAATAATGAAATACAGGCCCTAAAAGTGTGACGGGAGATATATATTGTAACTTCCAATCAAAACAAGAAAACAAACGTGATCATAGTCAACTTGTTTTTAATTTAATTAAACAATACTTAAGTTATAAATATAAACATAAAAGCAATATTTATAATTAAGAGGAAACAAATATGATTACAAGGAGAGCACTACTTGCTAATGGCGCTAAAGTTGCTGTTGGTACAGTATACGGCGGTACATTAGTTGGTTTTCTAACAGGGTGTGGTAGCAGTGATGACGCTGACACCCCTATTGTAGAAGTTCTTCCCGGCGGCCTTATGGTGGTTAATCCAATGCTATGTGTCGGTTGTCGTCGCTGCGAAATTGCTTGCAGTTGGAGCCACGGGAAATCAGCTGTCAGCCCAAGCACCTCAAGAATTAAAGTCGCTAAAAACTTAAACTTTGGCCCTCATGGCGTACAAGCCAATTATGAAGACCAGCGCGGCGAACAAGGTGATAGCACCATTGTTCCGTCTACCTGTCGTCAATGTGATGTCTGCATGACGGTATGTCCGCAACAAGCCATTTCAGTCAATGAAGAAACTGGTGCAAGAGAAGTAAATGATGATTTATGTGTTGGCTGTGGTTACTGCGCGGATAAATGTCCCCAACAAGTCATTACTATCGATAAAACCACGCGTAAATCACTTAAGTGCGACCTTTGCCAAGGTAATCCTAATTGCGCTCAAGTTTGCCCTACAGGTGCCATTAAGTTTTACACCTGGGAAGAAGCAGTTGCTGAAGTTGAGCTTCATGAAAAATATTTAGAATTAGTTTAAACAAAAACTAAAAGGAATAATTATGACTACTACATATGGCGGCTGGGCCGGTTATGTTTTAAGAGTTAATTTAACAACAAAAGTAATTACTAAAGAAACAACAGAAACCTACCACGATTATATTGGCGGAATGGGGATCGGTTATAAAGTATTATGGGATAATCATATTGATGGTATTAAAGCAACAGATGAAGAAAATAGACTAGTTATTTCAGCAGGACCATTAAGTGGTTCTGGTGCTATTTGTTCAGCAAGAACAACTATTACTTCACGCAACCCTGTTATTCGTAATCACTTAATTACTGACGGCCATTTTGGCGGGCACTTCTCACCCGAACTTAAATTTGCAGGCTACGATGCAATTATCGTTGAAGGCAAATCAGACACGCCAGTTTGGTTAAAGATTGTCGATGATACGGTAACATTAGAACCCGCAGAATCTTTATGGGGAGTGGGAATTTTCGATACTTTTGCTGCTGTTAGCAAAATGATGGGACAGCAAGCCCAAGTGGCAGCAATTGGTCCTGCCGGTGAAAACCTCGTTGCCCAATCAACAATTCAAACCCAAGGTGGTCACTCTGCTGGTGGACATGGTTCAGTTCTAGGTTCTAAGAGATTAAAAGCAATTGGTATTATTGGTACCGGCACAGTTGATATCGCTGAATCCACAACCAATGAGCAACTGCGAGCATTAGATGATCATATTCTTGGTATCATTGGCGCGAATAATAACGGCGTTGTGCCTAACCAACCGCAATCTTGGGCAGAATATAGCTCTTCTGGTAGCCGCTGGCGCGGTGGGCCAGGCGTAAAATGGGGTGCAGCTGACACCCCTGTTGAATTAGAAGAAACCCCATGGGACGATCGCCAAAAAGTGGGCATGCGCAGCTCAATGGCCGAAATGTATTTTGGCCGCGACGAAGCCAATAAAATCTTCAAACGTCCTGGTGGCTGTCATTCTTGTCCTATTCGCTGTTTCTGCGAAATCAAGAACCCAAAAATGAAAACCGAATACAAACTACCAACTGAAAACATCACAAATGTATGTTTAGGATTCCTTGATCCATGGTATTCAATGGGTAAACCAAGCAGTGGTGAAAAACGCACCGATATTCAAACCGTTGGTGCTTATTATATGGATTATAATGGCATTTGGAGCGCCTATGGCCAGCTTTCTCATGTCATGCGTGAATTTACCGCACGCGACTTTTGGAAAATAATTCTACCTGCAGAAGAATATGCAGCGATTAATTGGGCCCAGTACGCTGACCAAGATGCTCACTTCATGCAAGATTACTATACTCGAATTGCTCATGGTGCATCTTATAATGGCTCAAACATTTTTGGCCGTATGCTTGGTCAAGGTTTACATAATTTTATCAACGATGATGGTGAGCTTTATAACATTGAAGATATTCTAAACGAAGTCGAATCACCAAGAATGGCAGGACTGACATTTGCACTTGAAAGTGATGAAGGTTATGAATTCTACGGTGAGACCTATAGCGTATTCTTAGATTCCCATGTAAAAGTATTCAATCGCTCAATGGTTGGTGGTGTACATCATGCCAGTGAGTCTGCAGGACAAGTTGGAGCACTGCTCAACACTGTATTTAACCGTGACCCACAATGTCATTCACACATTAATTTAATCAATTGTGGCCTTCCTTGGGCGAAAATTGCAGAAGTCGCAGAATCAATGTGGGGCCCCGGTGCATTTGACCCAGTCAAACATTACACTGAAATGAACACGTCTAAAGCTAAGTTTGCTAAATGGTGTTTAGTGAAAAACGTACTGCATGATTCACTGACTTTATGTAACTGGATGTTCCCTCTATTGGTTTCACCTGACGTAAATCGTGATTACATTGGTGATAGCTCAATTGAATCGCAAATGTTCAGTCTCGTCACAGGGATTGAGACCTCTGAAGCAGAGCTTGATGCAAAAGCTGAAACGGTACTGCAACTGCATCGAGCATTAACAGTGTTGCAAATGAATGAGCCAAATCAACGTAAAAAACATGATGTGTTATCTGAATGGGTTTACGATTTAGATCATGACATGAACTTTGGCGATGAAGGCACGATTAAAATGGATCGCGACGATATCCAAATAGGTTTAGACATGTTCTATGCCGAAATGGGTTGGGATAAAGACACAGGCGTGCCTACACGTGCCACCTTAGAGAAGTTCAAACTGGGCTATGTCGCAGATAAACTAGAAAGTTTAGCCTTGCTACCAGCTTAAGCATTGATTAGTTAGTAATAAAGAAAGGTGGTTATTTCATGATTGAACTAGTCGATTATATTCGTTTACTCAGTAAGGACGGTCGTCTTGTGACGGCCGAACAGGTCATTGCCGTTGCTGGACTTGATCTTGAAATTGAAGATGTAGAAGTCGCACATCAAGCCCTGATTGAAGATAGTCAATATCAAGATATCGCCATCATTGCTGCAGAAACTGAACATTACTTTTATTCTAAAAAGTTCATTGTCCGCAGCTATGCTACTCAGTGGGTGGGTGTTAAAGACGGTAAGTTAATTGAAACTATGGCGGACTATATTCGCCGTTACTCTTCAATGGGTGAATTAGTCGCGGCATCAAATTTCACCCATCCACCCTATAATCTTGAGCATTCAGCGTTAGTAGGCTTGATAGAGAGGTTTGATCAAACAGCAGGATGTGAAGATATTCATTTTCAGCTGGATGCTCAATCCTATGAAACTAAAAGTGAGGGTTACTTTTTTTCTATCAAAACCATGACAACAACCTATGCCAAAGTGCTAGCGGATCATGATCCTTTTGAATGGTCAGCGTAAACTCATTATTCATTAATGAGTTGAAGGATAAAATTTAACAATGCCAATCGAAAGATTGGCATTTTCTTTTATCTGCAACGTTATCATCAGGTTCAAGAATGAGTTTAAAAGTTAAGTTTCAACGTTAAATTTCAAAAGCCAGTTTAAGGCAAGATTCTCTGTTACTCATATAACATATTGAAATTCACTATTTCACTCAGTATACAAAATAAACTTTAGGATGATTTTCTTTTTAATTATCGTGAGTTAACAGTTCGATAGTATAAATCATACAAAAGCGTGATTAAGGTATAAATTATTACAACGCTCTCTGCTAAGTTACCTCTAAATTGGTACATTACTAACAAGGTTAATCCATAATAAGCGTGCATAATGAACCCTACAACAACACAAGAAAGGTTACTAAACCTCGACTACATGACCTTATTAGTTTTTTTAAGGCTATATGAATTCCAAAGCGGAAAATTAACAGCTGAGTCATTTAGCGTCCCTCAATCAAAAATCAGCCGCTGTTTATCAAGGCTCAGAGAAGCTTTTGATGATCCTTTGTTTGTAAAAAGAGTGTCAGGATTAGAAATTACCGATAAGTCACAGCGCTTATATCCAATATTAAAAAAAATTGAAATAAACCACATCGACCTTGCCCAAGAGATTAATAAAAGCGTTGAAAGCTTAGACAGTGACATTATTATTAAAGCTCCATCAGGTTTTACCAATGGCGTATTAAGAAAGCTTTATAACTGCCAATGTGAGAACCATTGCGGCAGTGCATGTGTCAAGTCTGCAGTACTGCAAGACAATGGCTCAAATGATGAAGAAATGCTGTTAAATAGCCAGTGCGATATGGTTATTAGCTGTAATCCGTCTATCCATGTTGGTATTCAAAGCCAAAAGATTTGTGAAGTAACAGACACTTTTGTCATCGCTAAACATGATCACCCCATTTGGGATGAAATCTATAAACCCCTTTTAGATCGCGTATTAAACTACCCTGTCATTTTAACGGAAGTAATGCACTTCAACAGCGAGCTTGAAGCCACGCCGTTAAAGCAGTTTGCTGACGGCAGAATGCGAGAATTAAAAGTCGCAGCAAAAACCAATAATTTAAATGAGATTTACGACTTTTTAACTGGCACAGATGCCATCACGCTAGTGGTTTCTCAAGGTGCGGTTGATTATTTAACTAATGACGATGCTTTACGCGCGCAAATCGTGCCGCAAACAGAGCGCGCTGAGTTAATGCGCAACAAGCCTAATATGACGCTGTATATGCAAACTCGTAAAACTGAGCGCAAGTTATCAAACTGCGTTAAAAATAAGATAGCAGAGCTGATTGCTACGGGTGCCAATGGCTGTATTAAAGCTTGCCAATTATCGCGTTAATCGCAATAAATTCATAACGCATGCGCCCAGTTATACCACGCCAACTAGGCTAGCTTAGTTGGCGTTTTTATTGCCTTAAATCCGCTTATTTGACACATAGCGCTGTTCCCCGCAAGATAATCAACAAACTAAAAAAGACTAAAACCCTCCTAAAACAGGCTTTTATCACTAGATTGCGAAGAATGGAATCAAGATGTTTAGACAAAATATTATTATTACTGGCGCCAGTTCAGGGCTAGGCCAAGGTATGGCACTTGAGTTCGCGAAACAAGGCGCTAACTTAGGTTTGTGCGCAAGGCGGACCGATCGTTTAGAAGCATTAAAAGCCCAAATCAACGACACTTATCCCAATGTCAAAGTCTGGTTACTAGCCTTAGACGTTAACGATCATCAACAAGTATTTGACGTGTTTGACCAATTCAAAGAGCTAATGGGCAATGTCGACAGGGTTATTGTTAATGCAGGCATGGGTAAAGGTGGCTCTATCGGCACTGGGCTTTTTGAAGCCAATAAACAGACTGCCCAAACCAATTTTGTTGCAGCATTAGCTCAGTGTGAAGCAGCAATAAAAATTTTCCGACAACAAAATGCAGGGCATCTGGTCACCGTTTCATCAATTAGTGCTCTGCGCGGTTTCAGGCGCGCGATGACGGTTTACGCCGCGACTAAAGCTGGACTGACTTCGTTAACCGAAGGGATCCGACTCGATGTTATGAATACACCAATAGCGGTTACTTGTGTGCATCCAGGATACATTAAAACTGAGATTAACGATCACGCTGATGGTGCACCATTTATGGTTGATGCAGAAACCGGTTGTCGAGCAATGGTTAAGGCCATCAATAAAGAGCCGGCTAACTGTTATGTGCCGAGTTATCCATGGGCATTTATCCAACTTATTTTAAGAGTACTGCCAGATAAAATGCTACGCAAAATGAGTTAAAAAACAACAAATCGAACAAGCATCAAACCAAAAGACAGTAAAATTGTTCAATAAATATTTTGATACCGTATCATCTTAAATTACGGCTCTGCATAAAAAAGAGAAGCATTAAGCTTCTCTTTTTTGTGCTCGTCTCGCGCCCGTCTAATGAGTATAGGGCGACAAAGTCGCTTACTTAAGTTCAGTAATATTGATTGAACCTTTACCGTAAGTTGGATGACCTTTTTGTTGTTCTTCAGGCAGTTGATTAATGCAGTAATTGATATAAAAAATGTTAAACACGACTGTGAGAATTTTATTCATTTTCAAATCAATGCCGAAATTCACGTGGGCATAATCTTGCAATGCCGCTCGCGCTCTAAATGACCAAAATACATGTAAAAAGAAAGCCCCAAAAAGTAATAAACTGCCGATACCACTCATCAAACCAAAGTCACTGTGTGACAACACACCACCAAAACCAAAGCAAACTGCTATCGCAATAATAAACGAATCATCAGCGGTGCGAATTGAAGTAATCTCGTCCATTTTGGGATACTTAGCAAATAACCAAATTATCGGATATATCCCACCAGTAAAAACGGTTAACCAAAATAATCGGCTGGTTTTAGTATTAATCTTTTCAGGTAATTCTTTAATATTATTCATATACGTTGATCAAACCTTTATCATATTTACTGGTTAACACTTATTTGCATCACTAACTTAGTTGCTACTCGACAATGTAATCTGCCTACCTTGACTGCATCATTGCTAAATGACACCCAAAGATTATAAATTAAAAACAGTTCAATTTGATTAAATAACACTATAAATCAGCATGTAACTCTCATTTTAGACCAATTATCGCTGTAATCCAGTCCCGTTTTAACGCATGACTAGCTAGTTCATATCGAATCATTATTTTAAAGGCAATAAAAAACGAGCCATTTGGCTCGCTTTTAATAACACTAACAAACTACACAGTAAGCTCTTTGGTAAGCGAATCAGCATACCCCATCTTAGTTAACGCAGTGCGAACAATATCTAATGTCATTGGATCTTCAATGGTAGCTGGCACAGTATATTCATTGTTATCAGCGATTTTACGCATGGTGGCACGTAATATTTTGCCTGAACGAGTTTTAGGTAACTTTTGTACTGCACTCACTAATCTAAAAGAAGCGACTGGGCCAATTTCATGGCGTACTAAAGCCAGTAACTCTTTGTAAAGTTGCTCATCTGATAAGTTAACGCCATTTTTAAGCACCACTAACCCGAGTGGTACTTGGCCCTTTAACTTATCTTGTACCCCAATGACCGCAGCTTCAGCCACTGCATCATGCTGACATAACACTTCTTCAAAGCGGCCAGTCGATAAACGGTGCCCTGCGACATTTATAATGTCATCAATACGGCTCATGATATACAGGTAACCATCTTCATCAATGTAACCCGCATCACCCGTTAAATAGTACCCTTCATACATCGACAAATAGCTGTCTACATATCGTGCATCATTATTCCAAAGGGTAGTAAGATTACCAGGCGGCAATGGCAGCTTAATGACCACGTTACCGCTTTCATTAGCAGGTACTTCATCACCCATGGCATCGAGTACCTCTACTTGATAACCCGGTACTGGACGTGCTGGCGATCCCGCTTTTACTTCAATGGGATCAACCCCCATCAAATTCGCTGCAACAGGCCAACCTGTTTCGGTTTGCCACCAATGATCAATAACTGGCTTATTGAGTTTATCTTGTGCCCAATAAAGCGTATCAGGATCGCAGCGCTCACCCGCTAAGAACACTTGGCCTAAACAAGATAAATCGACGCCTTTAAGCAGTTCACCATTAGGGTCTTCGCGTTTGATCGCACGAATGGCAGTAGGCGCGGTGAAAAAACTGTTAACTTTATATTGCTCAATGATGCGCCAAAAAGCGCCAGCATCAGGGGTGCCTACAGGTTTCCCCTCATACATTAGTGTTGTTGCGCCAGCCATTAACGGTCCATAAACAATATAAGAATGACCAACCACCCAACCCACATCAGATGCAGCCCAAAATACATCGCCTGCTTCAATATTATAAATGTGCTTCATCGACCATGTCATAGCAACCGCGTGACCACCATTGTCACGCACAACGCCTTTGGGTTGCCCAGTGGTGCCCGAGGTATACAGCACATATAAAGGGTGAGTTGATTCAACTGGCACGCAATCCACAAATGGGGCATCCGCTATTGCAGTCTGCCAGTCAGCATCTCTCACAGGTTGCATCTCAGCACTATACTGGGGACGATTTAAAATAACGCAGTGATTCACTTCATGGCTAGCTTGATTTAATGCTTCATCTAAAAGCGGTTTGTATTTCACTACGCCTGATGGCTCGATACCGCACGAAGCCGAAAGAATTAACTTGGGTTTAGCGTCGTTAATGCGTGTCGCTAACTCATTTGCAGCAAAGCCGCCAAACACTACAGAATGAATAGCACCAATCCGCGCACACGCTAACATCGCGTAAGCAGTTTCAGGCACCATTGGCATGTAAATCACCACCCTATCGCCTTTTTCGATCCCGATAGACTGCATATAACCCGCTAAACGGCTTACTTGAGATAGTAATTCTTGATAGCTAATACTGTATTGGTTTTGCGTCACTGGACTTATATATTCGATTGCAGTTCGTTCGCCATGACCCGCTTCTACATGTCTGTCGACTGCGTTATAACAGGTGTTCATTTCACCACCAGCAAACCACTTATAAAACGGCGCGTTAGACTCATCAAGCACTTGCTTGAATGGTGTAAACCAGGTTACAGCCTCTGCTGCCTGTTGCCAAAACCCTTGCTTATCTTGCAAAGATTGCTGATGCATTTGCTTTCCTAATCCAGCCATCTTTTACTCTCCAGTAAACTGCTTGTCAGTTAATTTTAAATCGTAGTGATTATTTTTATTTCATTATGGCGTGGTTAAAAAATAAACCCTATTAGACCAAGGGATATAGCATTTCAGGGATTAAATAAGGATTTAGAATCTGCACTTAATGAGTTAACGTATTGAAATTAAAACACTCGTATAAATTTTCATGTCACCTATTTAACAAAACTTGATATAATGCCTAGTGCTAACTTGAGCTATGACTGGTGAATGCCCACCTTGATTGGCAAGCACGATTTACAAAAATCCCCGCTAAAAAAACCGTTACAAACTGGCAGCAAACTTTACCTTTACGTAAACTTCATATATCTTGCATCAAAAGACGTACTTTTGGTGAAACGATGAGCGCAAATTTAAATCCACAATCCACTTATTCAATTAGTGATTTATCAAAGGAATTTGATATCACCACACGGAGTATTCGTTTCTACGAAGACCAAGGGTTAATTAAACCTAAACGCCGTGGGCAAACCCGTATTTACAGTCTGAAAGACCGTGTACGTTTAAAACTTATTCTACGTGGTAAGCGCCTAGGCTTTTCGCTAGCTGAAACCCGTCGTTTGTTTGAACTCTACGATGCTGACAAAAGCAGCACATCGCAGCTGCACACCATGCTTGATTTAGTCGAAGAAAAGAAAGCATCACTGCAACAGCAAATGGACGATATTAAAGTGGTATTAATGGAGCTTAATTCGGCAGAGCAACAATGTAGAGCAGCCCTTAAAGAAGAAGCTTAAATACTTATTTTAAATAAGCATTGAGATACCAATAACTCAACAAATAGAAGTTAATCTCAAAAGGTATGCATCAGCTCATATAGCGATCCAGTAAATAGCACGTTAATACAGACAGTAACACCAAGCAGTAACACCAAGAGGTAGCGGAACTCATCGCCGCTATTTTTTGAAGTAACAAGTAAAACAACATTGAGCCCGTACAAAGAGATGGGCCAATAACAACATAACAAGCTTGACCATAAAAATTATAAGCCCAAGAAACAACATAGTTTCACGGCAGCAGTAACCTATATTCAACAGGACACAAGACAATGACATCACTCTACACAAGCCTTAATTTCGGCCTGGGCGAAGACGTGGACATGCTTCGCGACGCCATCCACGACTTTGCCAGCAACGAGATTGCTCCAATCGCTGCACAAGTTGATCAAGACAATGCATTTCCTAACCACATGTGGCCTGTTTTAGGCGAAATGGGGTTACTGGGTGTAACTGTGCCTGAAGAGTTTGGCGGCGCTAACATGGGCTACCTTGCCCACGTGGTCGCAATGGAAGAAATCTCCCGCGCATCTGCTTCTATCGGCCTAAGTTATGGTGCCCACTCAAACCTTTGCGTTAATCAAATTAACCGTAATGGTAACGATGCGCAGCGCGCAAAATACCTACCTAAACTTGTCAGCGGCGAACATATCGGCGCATTGGCGATGAGTGAGCCTAATGCAGGTTCTGATGTGGTATCAATGAAGCTTAATGCCCGCAAAGAAGGTGACCGCTACATTCTTAATGGCAACAAAATGTGGATCACTAACGGTCCTGATGCTGACACTTTGGTGATTTACGCTAAAACCGATATCGACAAGGGCCCACACGGTATTACAGCCTTCATCATTGAGAAAACATTCAAAGGTTTCAGCACAGCGCAAAAGCTCGATAAATTAGGCATGCGCGGCTCTAATACCTGTGAGTTGGTATTTGATAACTGTGAAGTACCAGAGGAGAACATTCTCGGCGGTCTGAATAACGGCGTCAAAGTGTTGATGAGCGGCTTAGATTACGAACGTGTTGTGCTATCAGGTGGCCCACTTGGGATCATGAATGCCTGTATGGATATTGTTGTACCTTACATTCACGAGCGTGAACAGTTTGGTAAATCAATCGGTGAGTTCCAGCTTATTCAAGGCAAAATCGCTGACATGTACACAGGCATGAATGCTGCGAAATCTTATGTCTACAACGTAGCAAAATCATGCGATCGCGGTGAGACGACCCGTAAAGATGCCGCTGGCGCTATCTTATACAGCGCAGAGCTAGCAACCAAAATGGCACTCGATGCAATTCAGTTACTCGGCGGTAACGGTTATATCAATGAATATGCAACGGGCCGACTACTGCGTGATGCCAAGCTATATGAAATCGGCGCAGGCACCTCTGAAATTCGCCGTATGTTGATTGGTCGTGAACTGTTTAACGAAACAAAATAATCAGCAAAACGCTAATTATCTATACACCAAAAAGCATAACCTAAGCCTTTTTTTAAATGGCCACATTGAAAGTGTTATTGCGAAGCATGGTTGGGAGTTCCCCCCATTGTCTCAGCCATGCTATCGCGCCACTTGACTCATTAAGGATATGAATTGTGACGCAATTGAGCAGCCGTATTAACTCCCGCAGCGATGAATTTAAAGCCAAGCATAACGACATGGCCGCACTCGTCGATGATTTAAAAATCAAACTCGCTAAGATTGAGCAAGGTGGTGGTCCTGTCGCCCTTGAACGTCATCTATCGAGAGGTAAATTGCTCCCGCGCCAACGAGTGGAAAAACTGCTCGATCCAGGCTCGCCATTTTTAGAAATCTCCCAATTTGCCGCCTATGAAGTTTATGATGAAGCCGTTCCAGCAGCTGGCGTAATCGCAGGTATTGGTCGTGTCAGTGGCGTTGAATGTATGATTATCGCCAATGACGCAACCGTTAAAGGCGGCACTTACTACCCTATTACCGTCAAAAAGCATTTACGCGCCCAAGACATTGCCAGTCGCTGTCATTTGCCATGTATCTACCTTGTCGATTCTGGCGGCGCAAACTTACCACGCCAAGACGAAGTATTCCCCGATCGCGACCATTTCGGGCGCATCTTTTATAATCAGGCGCAAATGTCAGCTAAAGGCATTCCGCAGGTTGCTGTAGTGATGGGCTTATGTACTGCTGGCGGCGCTTATGTACCCGCAATGGCAGATGAATCGATTATCGTAAAAGAGCAAGGCACCATCTTTTTAGCTGGACCGCCATTAGTGAAAGCGGCAACTGGTGAAGAAGTCTCAGCAGAAGAGTTAGGTGGCGCTGAAGTGCATACCAAAATCTCTGGGGTTGCCGATCACTTAGCCCAAAATGATGACCATGCACTTGAGCTTGCCCGTAAATCAATTTCTCGCCTTAATCATCAAAAAGAAATTGCCGCGCAATTAAGTCCTGTTAAACCGCCAAAGTTTGATATTAACGAGCTTTACGGCATTGTCGGCACTGATCTTAAAAAACCATTTGATGTCAAAGAAGTCATCGCACGTATGGTCGATGACTCAGATTTTGATGAATTCAAAGCCAACTACGGCAACACGCTGGTTTGCGGTTTTGCCCGTATTCATGGCTACCCCGTCGGCATTGTGGCCAATAACGGTATTTTGTTTTCAGAGTCAGCCCAAAAAGGCGCTCATTTTATTGAGCTATGTTGCCAGCGAAAAATTCCATTACTGTTTCTACAAAACATCACCGGATTCATGGTCGGTAAAAAGTACGAACATGAAGGCATTGCCAAGCACGGCGCGAAAATGGTTACCGCCGTATCCTGTGCAAATGTGCCTAAATTCACCGTGATTATTGGTGGCAGTTATGGCGCGGGTAACTACGGCATGTGCGGCCGCGCATTCGAGCCAACCATGATGTGGATGTGGCCCAATGCACGCATTTCAGTCATGGGTGGTGAACAAGCGGCAGGCGTATTAGCGACAGTACGCCGTGATGGTCTCGCCCGTAAAGGCCAAGAATGGTCTGATGAAGACGAGCAAGCATTCAGAAAACCGATTGTTGAGCAATACGACAAAGAAGGTCATCCGTATCATGCCAGTGCTCGTTTATGGGATGACGGAATCATCGACCCTGCGCAAACTCGTGATGTGGTTGGTTTAGCCTTATCGGCGGCATTAAATGCGCCTATTGAAGACACCAAGTTTGGTGTATTCCGCATGTAATTGCGGATAAATAGGAGCAGATAATGACAGATACAACAGCCATAAAAAATGACGTTCTAAAAAATGATTATCAATACATCCAATGCCAGCTAAACCAAGGTGTTGCTGAGCTAATATTAAACCGTGTTGAAAAGCATAATGCCTTCGATGAAGTGATGATTAGCGAAATGATCAGCGCCATTGAAGCCTTTGCTATCAACAGTCAATGCCAGCAATTGATACTGCGAGCAAACGGTAAAAACTTCAGTGCAGGCGCTGATTTAAATTGGATGCGCAAACAAGCAAAAATGGACTTTGAGCAAAACCTTAGCGATGCCAACGAACTGGCTAAGTTAATGCACGTGCTAGATAAGTTCCCTAAACCGACTATCGTTTTAGTCAATGGCGCAGCCTTTGGTGGCGCACTTGGGCTAATTTGCTGCTGCGATATTGCCATTGCCAATGAACGTGCCAGTTTTTGCTTAAGCGAAGTCAAACTCGGGCTTATTCCAGCAGTGATAAGCCCATACGTGGTTCGCGCAATGGGTAATCGCCAAGCAAGGCGCTACATGCTAACCGCCGAGCGATTTAGCGCAGAGATTGCATTAACTCATCAAGTTATTCATGAAATAAATGATGACTTAGATGCTGCAGCAAAACCATTTATTGAAGCCTTTAATGGCAACAGTCCTCAAGGTATGGCGTGGGTTAAAACCTTAGTGTCGCACCTTGAAGATGGCGTTATTGATGACGCTACCCTCGCCCATACCAGTGAGCAAATTGCTCGCATTCGTGTGTCAGATGAAGGCCAAGAAGGCCTTAATGCATTCTTTGAAAAACGCTCGCCAGCTTGGATAAGCAACCAACAACAAAACGCCAAGACTGATGCACAAGGAGCCAAATAATGTTTACCAAATTATTAATTGCTAACCGCGGTGAAATTGCTTGTCGCATTATTAATACCGCCCGCGCAATGGGCGTTCGCACTGTTGCTTTATATTCCGATGCCGATGCCAATGCCCGTCATGTTGCCATGGCAGATGAGTCATTTCATATTGGTGGCAGCGCACCAGCAGAGTCGTACTTAAAGGGTGATGTCATCATAGATATCGCCAAAAAATCAGGTGCTGAAGCGATACACCCAGGTTACGGTTTCTTATCTGAAAACGCAGGTTTTGCCCGCAGCTGTGAGCAAAACGGCATAGCCTTCATTGGTCCAGGCAGCGATGCCATTGACTCAATGGGCAGTAAAAGCGCCGCAAAAATCATTATGGGCGCAGCCAATGTACCGCTAGTGCCAGGTTACCATGGCGATGCACAGGACGACAACACCTTACTTGCTGAAGCAGAAAATGTCGGCTACCCCATGCTGATTAAAGCGGCCTATGGCGGCGGTGGTAAAGGCATGAAAATCGTTGAAAACCAAGCTGAAGTGCTTGATGCGATTAACTCAGCTCGCCGTGAAGCAGCATCATCGTTTGGTAATGACAAACTGTTGATGGAACGCTATTTGCGCCAGCCTCGCCATGTTGAAGTGCAAGTATTTGCCGATACTTTTGGCAACACCATTTACTTATCTGATCGTGATTGCTCAATTCAACGTCGCCACCAAAAAGTGGTCGAAGAAGCGCCAGCGCCAGGTTTGTCTGATGCGCTGCGTCAGCAAATGGGTGAAGCCGCTGTTGCTGCAGCCAAAGCGATTGATTATGTGGGCGCAGGTACGGTTGAATTCTTATTAGATACCGACGACAGCTTTTACTTCATGGAAATGAATACCCGTTTGCAAGTAGAGCATCCAGTAACCGAAATGGTCACAGGACAAGACTTAGTAAAATGGCAGTTAATGGTGGCCAGCGGCAGTGAGTTACCCCTTAAGCAAGATGAGGTCAGTATTCACGGCCATTCATTTGAAGTACGTATCTATGCTGAAGATCCCCGTAATGAGTTCCTGCCAGCGGCGGGTAAATTAAACTTCTTACGTGAACCTGATCAAAACCGCCATGTGCGTATTGATTCTGGTATTCGTGAAAACGACGTCATCAGTAACTTTTACGACCCAATGATTTCAAAATTAATCGTATGGGACGAGTCTCGCCCACGTGCGCTGCAGCGTCTGACTCATGCATTAAGCTCATACCAAATTAGCGGTCTTAAACATAACATCGAGTTTTTAGCTAATATCGCTGAGCATCCCGCATTTGCTGAAGCTGATTTTTGCACTGACTTTATCGAACGTTACGCCAGCAGTTTAATTGGTGACGTCACCAATGAGTCGGATAATGCCCTCGCCTTAGCAGGCCTTTATCAAGTGCTTTCTCGTCAAGAGACCGCAAAGGTTAACGCAACCAATAGCGACGACCCATACTCGCCTTGGGGACAAGTCAGTGGCTTTAGGCTCAATAGCGCCAGCGTGCACCATGTAGCGCTACTCGATGATGAGCAAACGTTGCAAAACTTAGTCATTACTGACTTAGGTGATGCTTTACACCTTGGCCTAAACGGTCAAGCGCTCAAGCTTGCTGGTTCCATAGTTGATGACATGTTATTAGCTGAAATTAACGGCCATAAAAGTAAAGTCCCAGTCAGCCATGAAGGTGATGATTTTACTCTTTTCTTACCGTCTGGCAGTTACCACTTTAAAGCGGTTCAGGCACAAGTTGCCGAAGACACAGCAGACAGTGCGGATAAATTAAAAGCTCCAATGAATGGCACTGTGGTCACTCACTTAGTTGAGGTGGGCGATAACGTCACTGAAGGCCAAGGCTTATTAGTGATGGAAGCGATGAAAATGGAATACACCATTGAAGCGCCATTTGATGGTGTGGTCAGTGAGTTTTACTTCCAAAGCGGCGAACTCGTGACCGATGGCGCTCAGCTATTAAATGTCGAAGCGCTTAATGTCGAAGCTCTGAATGTAGAAGTTGCAGAAAAGGAAGCCTAATGATGAATGCAGCGAGTCTTCCTAACAAAGTCAGTATTTTTGAAGTTGGCGCCCGTGATGGCTTACAAAATGAAAAGGCTGTTAGCACCCAAGATAAACTGACCTTAATTGAGCAACTCGCCGATGCAGGGGTCAAGCGTATTGAAGCCGCCAGTTTTGTGTCGCCTAAATGGGTGCCACAAATGGCTGATTCAGGTGATGTGCTTAAAACTGTCAAGCGTAAACAAGGCGTGGTCTACTCTGCTCTTACCCCAAATCTAAAAGGGCTGGAACTTGCACTTGACGCTGGCGCCGATGAAGTTGCCATCTTTGGCGCGGCATCTGAAAGCTTCAGTCAGCGCAATATCAACTGCTCTATTGAAGAGTCGATAACACGCTTTGAGCCAGTCATGGCACTGGCTAAGCAAAGAAACATCCCCGTTCGCGGCTATGTTTCCTGTGTCCTCGGTTGCCCTTACGAAGGTGACATTGATATTAACGAAGTCGCCCGAGTGTCTGAAATACTTTACAAAATGGGCTGTTACGAGATTTCACTTGGCGACACCATAGGTGTTGGCACGCCCATTAAAGCCCGTAAGATGGTTGAAGCCGTTGCTAAATTAGTCCCGGTTGAAAAACTAGCGCTGCACTTTCATGACACCTACGGCCAAGCGTTAGCTAATATCGCAGCCTGTTTAAGCACAGGCGTTAGCGTGATTGATTCATCCGTTGCAGGCCTTGGCGGTTGCCCGTATGCCAAAGGCGCATCAGGCAATCTTGCTACCGAAGATGTGGTTTACATGCTGCACGGAATGGGCATCGAAACCGGCATTGATTTAACTAAGCTTGCTAAAGCAGGTCAGCAAATAAGCCACACTTTAGGCAGAACAACAGGCTCAAAAGTGGCACAAGCTATTTGCGCAGAATAAACCGTTTTTAGCTAAGTAAGCTTTTTAGCTAATAAATAGTATGTAGATAGCAGACCAAATACATCGCGATGGGCATTAATTGCCACTCGCGCAATACAGAAAAGGACAAGATGATGGCAGGACTCAACAAAGTCGTTCACAGTTACGATGAAGCCCTAAACGGCCTCAGTAATGATATGACCATTATGGTCGGCGGTTTCGGATTATGTGGCATTCCAGAAGGTCTGATTAATCACATGGTCAAAATGGGCGTCACTGGATTAACCGCTATTTCAAATAATGCCGGTGTGGATGACTTTGGTTTAGGCTTGCTACTAAAAGAGCGCCAAATTGCCACGATGATCGCCTCTTATGTCGGTGAAAATGCCACTTTTGAGCAACAAATGTTGTCTGGTGAACTTAATGTCATCTTAACGCCACAAGGCACGTTAGCTGAAAAGATCCGTGCTGGCGGCGCAGGTATCCCTGCCTTTTTCACCGCTACTGGTTACGGCACACCGATTGCTGACGGTAAAGAAACCCGTGAAATCAAAGGCCGTCATTACGTGCTTGAAGACTCATTGACCGCTGACTTTGCCCTCGTTCGAGCTTGGAAAGCTGACACCATGGGTAACTTAATCTTCCGTAAAACCGCAGCGAACTTTAACCCGATGATGGCGACAGCTGGCAAAATCACCGTGGTAGAAGCTGAAGAAATTGTGCAGCCAGGTGAGTTAGACCCTAACCATATTCATACCCCAGGTATTTACGTTGACCGCGTTATTCAAGCAAGTTTCGAGAAGCGCATCGAACAACGCACTGTCAAACCAAACGCAGCGGCAGAAAAATAAGGAGCAAGACATGGCATTATCAAGAGAACAACTTGCTCAACGTGTAGCCCAAGAAATGCAAGATGGCTTTTACGTTAACTTAGGTATCGGCATTCCGACCTTAGTGGCTAACTATATTCCTGAAGGCATGAGCGTGATGCTGCAATCTGAAAATGGTTTATTAGGTATGGGCGAGTTCCCAACTGAAGACACCATAGATGCAGATCTTATCAATGCAGGCAAGCAAACCGTTACAGCTGTTGATGGCGCATCGTTTTTCTCATCGGCAGAAAGCTTTGCGATGATCCGTGGCGGCCATGTTGATTTAACCGTACTCGGCGCATTTGAAGTCGATGTAAATGGTTCAATCGCCTCATGGATGATCCCAGGCAAGTTAATTAAAGGCATGGGCGGCGCCATGGATTTAGTGGCTGGCGCAGACAATATTATTGTCACCATGATGCATGCTGATAAAAAAGGTAACTCTAAGCTACTGCCTTTATGCGAGCTGCCTTTAACGGGTTATGGCTGCATTAAACGCGTGATGACTGACTTAGCCTTTATGGAAATCAAAGACGGCGCATTCCACTTGTTAGAGCGTGCCCCAGGAGTGTCGGTTGAAGAGATCCAATCTAAAACTGCGGGTAAGTTGGTGGTGCCAGAGCATGTACCAGAAATGGTGTTTTAACTTCTAGCCAAAAGTTAATGTATTGGCCTTTTTAAAATCAAAAGCGAGCTTCATTGGAGGTTCGCTTTTTTGTTTGGTGGGTCTTTAGTGGATAGGGTTATTTACTGTTTTTAACAACAAAGACAACAGCAAAGACAAAAGCAAAATCAAGGTCGTGGCGCTTCGCCCACACCAGACGAAAGGGAAACAACAGCATTTCCCTTCTCGACATCCCTTGCCGCTCCAACGAAGTTATTCTGAGAAACGAATAAGCTGCGGCCTTATTCGAAAATCACTAACGCTTACGATGGGGCGTCCCTTCCCCTCGAAAGCTAGCCAGACATCCATGTCTGGGCTTACGCTATTTTCTTCAACGTCCACAGCAACTTCGAATGGAGATGGTCGAACGACTAAGTGTAATGATAACGACAATCTAACCACTTTTTTATAATTTAGTTAACTGGAGGAAATATTTGTTTTGAAACTAAATCATAGCTAATTACATCAACAAGATTTTCTTCCAATTGTGTTTCTAAAAGGTTATAGAAAAAACCATCGACGGTTCCAGTATCATGCCCACCACTCTCCAAGTCGAAAAAAGCTTGATAAACCATTCCTTCAGGGTTAAATAAAATAGCTTTTACTCTGCTTATTTTCACTGCTGTGATACAAGCCTGAAAAGTAGTATCACATCCAGAAGAGCGTGCATTACTATTTCTTATGAACAATACATACGTAGCTGGATTTGGGCCAGAAAATAACCTTTCTAGAATGTTTTCATCATTTATACTGAAGCTGTCTGACGCCAATTTAAAGGTCATTTGGGGAAGTTTTTCCTGAAATAAACTTTCTATATGTCTTGACTCATCAAGGTTCTTACTTGTCACTATCAGCGCTATTTTTGCTTCTTCTGAAACTTTAGTTTCCTTAATTATTTCGCTCACGAAATTACTCGAATCTCCAGGTTCTATTCCAAAGTTATTTTTATTCGAAGCACAGCCTGAAATAGCAAAACAAGCTAATATCGTTATTAAAACTACTTTCATGTTACATTCTCAAAGTTGACACAACAATAAATTTACCTACATAGCTTACATTCTTTGAACGAGATACATCTAATCATAAACTCTCACATACAAACATCATAAGCCATTGTATATAAAGATTAATATTTTAATTAAAGCTTTAGCCACAATCAATATTAAATAATATTAATCTGGTTTTACTGGTACTAATTCGGGACTAAAAATTTTAAGAGAATCCCCATGCATATTAAGCTTCAATTTACTCCGTTAGAAATGACTGAGGTTATTGAATAAATAGCGTAAGCCTATAGAAAGCATTAGCTATTTTCGAATAGCATCTAAGATGACAACTACGCCGAAAATAAGCATGCTCAGAGTTATACTTAATCAAAAACCTCTAATTGAGCCTGCTGATTCAATGATCTCCGTTGGAAGTGTCCGAATGCGTTAAGCTAATTTACGTGATGGAGGCAGGACGCCGACATAGCCTTAGATTGAGCCACGGATGGCGAATCTAAGGCGGTAGTTAATTCGCTAATAAGTACGAGGTTAAACACTTCGTCGGAGCGGCAAGGGATATCGAAAAGGGAAATGCTGTTGTTTCCCTTTCGTCTGGTGTGGGCGAAGCGCCACGACTTTAAATCTTAGTGACCGAAGGTCATAAACAAAACAACATGCCATTCAAGCATCCAGCCTATCGACGCCGACACAGCCTTAGATTGAGCCATGGCCGCTTTTTGACGTCCATGTCATCGCGACATTTGTATATCCTTATACTTCAGATACCAATCTAAGGCGGTAGTAAATTCGCTTAATTAAGCATAAGGATCAACACTTCGTCGGAGCGGCATGGGATGGTTCTTAGAAAAAGTAAGAGGGGATTGCTGTTGTTTCCCCTCTTTGTCGGGTGTGGGTGGAATACCCACGACGTTGACTTTAGCAACCGTCAGGTTGTAAGCAAATCAAAGTAAACTTAATTAAAAACCAGTTAGCCCTACTGATAGGTTAGCCATAAACAACAATGGCAACATGACTGTTGCCATTCATTCATCAATCTCGGGTTAGCACTTCTAATAATTCAATTTCAAAGAATAGATCAGAATTAGGCGGGATTTTATCGCCAATTTTGCGCTCGCCGTAACCAAGGTGAGCAGGGACTGACAGTTGGCGTGTTCCGCCTACCTTCATTGGGTTGTCACCAATAATACCTTGATACCAACCTTGGATAACTCGTTTAGCGGAGATCACCACTTGAAAAGCTTCTGAGCTATCAAATACGCTGCCATCGGCTAATTTACCGGTATATTTACAGGTGATTAGTGCACCTTTTTCTGCGGCTTTACCTTCACCAACCGTGATGTCGGTAATATTAAGTTCTGCAAGGGAAGTCATACGAATGCCTTTTCTATAAAATAATGCCGAGATTATAACAGCAAACGGACATTATTCTGATGCTAAAAATAACTAAGAATCAGTTATTCAGCATCGTTTCTAACCGCTAATTAACTCTTTCCAGCTAACCAATACATCTCCCTCAACCGCCCTATTCTCATCAATTTCAATTGTTCACTAAAACTGAATATCAGCTGAACCAACTGGTAATTTAAATTAATAATTACAACTATTTAATCTTACATCAAGCTTGTATCAAGTTGATGTCCTGATAATGAGTTATCGATTAAACCAACAGCTAACACCTTTAAAATTATTTCTTAAAGATAGCGCTTTAACCTAAATAGATAAGCCAGTTTGTAAACCACAACCCTTTCAAGAGGACAAAAAATGGAACCCCAGTTAGTCGAAGTGAAAGACTTCGTATCATTCACCTTAGCCATTATTACCTTATTTATTGGTAAAGGCATCATCTCGCAATATGAGGTGCTTAGAAAATACAGCATACCCGAACCTGTTGTAGGCGGTTTTTTCTGCGCTATTATTGTCGGCGTTCTGTATTATGCCTTTGGACTACAAATTGAATTTAACCTCGAAGTAAGAGATATATTATTACTGTACTTTTTTGCGGGGATTGGTTTAAAAGCTGATTTTGCGACCTTAATTAAAGGCGGTAAACCGTTACTAATTTTACTATTTTTATCAAGCACCTTTATTATCCTGCAAAATGTCATGGGGGTAAGTGTTGCAAGCTTATTTGGCTTAGATCCTAAAGCCGGCTTAATGTCAGGTTCGATTTCTCTCATCGGCGGCGTTGGAACCGCAATGGCATGGACCCCAACCTTTGTTGAAGAGTTAGGCATTACCAACGCTAGTGAACTAGGCATAGCTTCAAATACCCTAGGTCTTATCGCAGCATGTGTTATCGGTGGCCCGATTGCCGCCTATTTAATGAAGCGTCATAAGGTCAAACCCAATCAAGATGATGAACTGGATATTGGTGCTAGCCATCAAGAAAACAGTAAATCAATTAAAGTCGATTATTTTGGGGTACTGCGCGCTTGGCTATGGCTTAATGTCACCTTGATAATGGGCTATTTTATTGATTTAGGTTTGCAAGGCGCAGGCCTTAAATTACCTATGTTTGTCGCCTGTTTACTTGCAGGTATTATTATCGGCAACGTTGGTCGAGCGATACTGAATCGCAATAAAGACAGAGACCAAACCTACATTGAAGAAGCGTCAAGAGGGCTAAGCTTAATTCAAGATATTTGTTTAGGCATGTTCTTAACCATGGCGCTAATGAGTCTTAAAATCTGGGAACTCGAGGGCAGCTTCGCTTACATCTCCGTTGTAATGACCTTACAAGTCATTCTGTCTGTTGTCTTTACCATTTTTGTCGTCTTTAGAATGATGGGTAAAGATTATGAAGCGGCAGTGATTTGTTCAGGTTTTGGCGGGGTAACCTTAGGCTCAACAGCAACTGCAATTGTTAATATGACTGCGGTATCACAGCAATATGGCGCCGCCCATAGAGCCTTTATTATCGTCCCTTTAGTGTGCGGCTTTTTCATCGACATCATCAATGCAATGATTATTAATATGTTCGTGAGCTTTTAACTATCTCTCACACATTTTAAATTAACAAAAAGGCGAACCATTTTAGGTTCGCCGGTTGATTTTTAACACTCGCTCGTTAGAGTTTATCCTAATTGAGTAAGCTCAAAGTGAATTAATTCAAAGCCAATTAAACCTGTAAATTTAACAGTATTTGCTATAGACCTGTGTTAAAAGCTTATGTAAAAGTTTCTGTTAAAAACCTTCGCATATAAATGCTATTTTTAAGCCTCTATAACAAAGCTACCTTGCATAATCGCCCAATGCCCAGGAAAGGAGCAAAAGAATCGGTAAGCTGCACTGCTGTCTAACCCTTCAATACTAAAAGTGATTGATGTCTCTGCACCACCACCAATAACACCAGTATGTGCGATGACTCTGGTATCGTCTGGTTTAACATAACTGTGTTCAATACCTGCAGTCATTCCATCATTGGCGATTGCTTGTATATTCTCGGCCGTACTTAACACCCAATTATGTCCCATCGCAGATTTAGGTAACGTGCCTGAATGCTTCAGGTTTAAAGTTACTTGTTTACATGTTGCTGGAACAGCTAACGTTTTCTTATCAAATTGCATTGCATCATTGGCTGTAATAGTCAGTTCACAGTCATTAGCACTGACACTTAAACTTGCGAGAGTTAACGCTAGTGTCGCTGTTAACTTAGTAATGTGAGTCATATTGCTCCCTTATAATATGGTATTGATTGCAGCAGCGCTGCTTACCAAAGGCAGTCTAAATCAATAACAAGTAAATGAGAATGGTTATCAATAGTAAATAAGTTAAAGATTAAATTAGCCTACTACGAATGTGACTGACTCAAAGTGATCATCAACAGTTCGGCAATATTGTTAATAACGCCATTGAAAATCAAGTTGTAACTTATCGTTACACTCGACACTTTCTCTCCGCCATCATACTGTTACAATGAATTTTCCCCCTAAATACTGGACGTAACCTGTGAAAACTTTTCGTTTATTGACCGTATGTAGTCTGCTTTTGCTACCAAGCGTTGATGCTGCGCCATTTCAATTTGATCAAAAGATTTATCATGAAGATGTCAAAACTCTCGCCAGCGACGAGTTTGAGGGCCGAGGTCCTTTATCTAAGGGAGAAAAGCTGACTGTTGAGTATTTAGAAAATGCCTACAAAGCGATGGGGCTTGAACCCGGTTTTGGTGACAGTTACCGCCAAGCTGTGCCTATGGCTAAAATTACCGCAGACCAAAACATGCAGCTAAAAATTGACGATTTAGTTTTCAATAATGGCAGCGACTTTACCGCCAGAACTGAACAAGTTTTACCTCAGCTTGCGCTAAATAATAGTGATGTAGTCTTTGTCGGCTATGGAATTAATGCCCCAGAGTATCAATGGAATGATTACGCTAACCTTGATGTACAAGGTAAGACCGTGATTATTTTAGTAAATGATCCTGGTTTTGCGACCCAAGACCCTAGCATCTTCAAGGGTAACGCTATGACTTACTACGGTCGTTGGACTTATAAATATGAAGAAGCGGCAAGACAAGGTGCCAAAGCCGTTTTTATTGTGCATGAAACCGCACCGGCAGCCTATGGTTGGAATGTCGTACAAAACAGCAATACCAATACTAAATACACTTTAGTCGATGAGGATAAAAACCAGTCTCATATTGGTGTCATGGGCTGGATACAACATGATGTAGCCAAACAAATTTTTAAGGCCGCAAACTTAGATTTCGATAAATTAAAAGTCACAGCTGCAAAACCAAGTTTTAACGCTATTCCATTAAACCTTAAAGCTAATTTGTCTGTAAAAAACGATATTGAATTAGCCACATCTTATAATGTCGCAGGGTTAATTCCAGGCACTAGCCAAGGTGATGAGTACTTAGTGATGCATGCCCATTGGGATCACCTTGGTAAAACGATTAAAGATGGTAAAAGTCATATATATAATGGCGCAGTCGACAATGCTTCTGGCGTTGCTGGCGTCATGCAATTAGCGCGTCACTTTAAACAACAAAAGTTAGCTCCAAAACGCGCTATTCTTTTCACCGCCTTTACTGCTGAAGAAACAGGGTTAATTGGCGCACAATATTTTGCTGCTCACCCACCTGTACCCACTAAACAAATTGTGTCATTTTTAAATATCGATGGGATGAATGTTGGTAAAGGTGTCGATTACATTTTGCGTTATGGTGAAAATGTATCTGAACTAGAAACGTATTTAGATAATGCCGCTAAAGCTCAAGGTCGGTCAGTTAAAGCTGATCCCCGTCCTCAAAATGGTTTAATGTTCCGCTCAGATCATTTTGCATTAGCTAAACAGGGCGTGCCAGGGTTAATGTTTATGAGCCTAGGCGACACCGACCCTGAATACATTTCACATAAATACCATCAAACTGCCGATGATTATAATCCCAATTGGGACCTTGGTGGCGTAAAACAAGATTTGGCATTAATCTCAGATATCATTGAAAAACTTGCTAATAATGATGATTGGCCAAAATGGATTGAAGAATCTGATTTCAAAAAACGCCGATCTGAAGATGCACGGTAATAGGCACTATATGACTTTTCTGTCATTACTGTAAAAGCTCAGTAAATCAAAAAGCGAACCAATTAAGGTTCGCTTTCTAATTTATGCGATAAAGATCGAAGCTAAAGACAATAATTCGTTCTAGAAGTGGTAGCGCACGCCGCCTATTGCTTCTAGCTCGACTTTAACGTCATCCAGTAAATACAAGGTTGGCTGTGCTTCGATAAAAAAGGTGAATCGCTCTACCTTAGTGTGAGCACCAAATATTGCTCTAGCACCTAATTGAATATCATTGCTTTTAGAGTCAGCAATCTTACCGCCAATGCCCCAGTAAAAATGGGGATGGTCTTGAAAATTGAATGTTTTATCTAAGGTAAATGATAAATCATCTAAGCCTACACCAAACTTATAATTATCCATTTTGATATTAATACCTGAGTCACTACCGACCATAAGTCCCACTTCTGGAGCCGCTTTGGCTGGCGCTGAAATCATTATGGTTATGAAAATGATGATTGAGGTAAACAGTGTCGCAGACTTCATGAATATCCTTGCTAGATGCTTAAAAAGCGACATCCTAGCGAGATTGCATATCGGTGTAAATTAGAAACCCCTGTCCTTTCTTTTATGAACATTTATTTATAATAAAGCTTCAATTCTGATAACCATTTGATAGCGCAATAGCATCAAACTAAAGAGTGAAACCCTGAAATGAGAAACGTGGTGACAGGTTGTTGATGAAGATGAAGAAGCTGTTGGTGAAAAATAATAGCGCGCTAAGATGAGCAGTTGCTAGATTGACTGAGATTGTAAAAAAGAGATAAACAAAGAAAGAGAAAATAGCTAGGGTTAAATCTGTAAGCGCCCCTACTCAAGAAGGTAACGAGTACGGAACCGATTCAAATACATCTCACTCTATGAACAAGTTCCGATTATCTTACTTTAAGATAATTTCTCGCATTCTATATTCACCGGTTAAGGTTCTAACTTCAGGGTATTTGGCTGAAATTTCGTTAGACTTTTTCTCGTCTGACTCACTCCATTTTTTCATAAACTCTTGGTACTTGGTTTTATTCGGTTCGATATCAGCAGCATTAGCAAAACTGACCACCAGCAACATATTAAAATCACCGCTCGTCGGTAAATCACTGCCGTATATCTTCCAATCTTTAATATAACCAAGCTCCTTTTGTAGCTTTACAGCTTTAACCCAACTACTGCGTAAACCCGCTAGGTAAATATCACCCATATTCGGATCAACACGCACAGTCGTCATCATCATTATTTCGGTGCCAAGATCATAATCTTCAAATACTTCTAATCTATCCTTTGAAAATGCAGAACCACTTACTAAAACGCATAACAATAATATTAAGGTCTTGTTCATGTCGTTCACTCCTATTGCAATCATTTTGGTCACGATATAGCGACCAAATGTGCATAGAAAGTATAGCCAAATGGGCTATAAACGCATGATTAAATGCAAACGTCAGTCTTTTCAGTTTATTAGATTGAAATTTATACTGACAAAATAAAGCGACGTCATTCTAAAGTAATACAAGCTTATGATGAATATAGATAAAAAAAGGATACTTAAGAATGACACCGAATGATCAGCAACAAACACTGGTATAGAAATGATCAACTAACTCCATTATAAACCCCTAAAAAAAGCCTGTTAAACGTTATGTTAACAGGCTTAAATGTAGCACTTTGGTGGTACGCTATTTATCGGCAATAACTAGCCTGTTGATAAAAGCGTTTTCCTAACGATAATCGCAATTTAAAGTCACAATATTGGATAACAAGGTTAAAGCTCTTTGGCAGTATTGCCTGCAAATAGACTTTGTATTTTGGGTGTAATACTAATCAACTGAGCAGTCAGTAAGCTCATGCTATAACCCAGTACAGCACCGATGAATAATGGCGGTAAAATCGCGGCAAGATCTGCACTCATTGCAAAAGTAATGCAACAACCTATAAAAGCGCCAGGGATAAAAGCGAGCTTTTTATAACTTGCCTGTAAACACATTCCTGCTGTAGCAATACCCGTAAAGGCATAACCTATTATCGGAGATATAAAGAAACTACTGCCTGAAATGATTAACCATCCCCAAAACACGCCCGATAAATTAGTACTCATGGCCATAAACATGCCTTTAATACCGGTTTCGGTTTGAGCAAAAAAAGTGCTGCAACTTAAAAAACCTATCCAAGTCACTAATTGGAAAACGTCGGCAACGCCTGCCCACAATGCTGCTAATAAACCTGCTGAAATCGCGATTTGCCAACGATGTTCCATAGCTAACCTCTTGAAATAGTCTTTATTAAGAAATTGAGTGTTTACAAAATAACACAATGGAGGTTAATTTACGCTATTCAGGCACTAAAAAAAAGCGACCCAAGCCCAGTTTTGATGAATGAATCAACAAATTTTCGATAAAAAACATGTAAACATTCAATATTACTAATTTAAGATATAGCTTGTAGCGACTGTAGGGACCACTTTTTCTAATCATTAGAAATCTGCTTCAATCATTTTTTTGTCGTATAAGTATTGAATTTAAAACGGAACAAGTGATAGGCATCAAATTTTGGTAAATCAACTACATAAAAAAGGTATAGATTTGTATTTTCATGCTTTACACAACAGTTTGGACTTATTGAGTCATTTACGCTGATATCCATCTAATAAATAATTACAAACCAATCGCCCTTTTCAAATGAAAAGCTTGCACAGTTGGTGAAACCAAAAGACTAAGGCTTGCTCATGAAAAAATACTTATCTACTTCTAGGCTGAACCTTGCTACCAGCTCTTTAGACTGGGTAATGGGGATGACGATTAAGCAATCGCTCAGTTTAAAAGATGCCGTCGCATTAACTGATGTGACTAAGCTGACTGTGCCAGAAAAGCCCATCGAAACACTTTATATTCATATTCCTTTTTGCCATACCCTTTGCCGTTTTTGTTCATTTCACAAAATTAAATTTAATGAAGGTGTCGCCAAGGCTTATTTTAAGGCGTTAAGACAAGAAATTCGCATGGTGATAGCCCAAGGTTATCGCTTTAATCGGGTATACATTGGTGGCGGGACGACAACCATATTAGAAGATGAGTTGATTAAAACCATCGAGATGATTAAGTCTATTACCACGGTACGAGAAGTGTCCTGTGAAAGTGACCCAATTTATTTCAAAGAAGGTAATCCACATTTACTCAAAGGCTTGGTTGACCGCATGTCGATTGGGGTGCAAAGCTTTGATGATAAAATTCTAAAAGCCAGTGGCCGATTTGAAAAATTCGGCAGTGGTTTGCAACAAGCTGAATACGTTAGCCGTGCCATTGAAGTGATCCCCACAGTTAACTTGGACATGATGTATGGCTTTAAGATGCAAACGCCAGAGACTGTTGCCAGTGATTTAGCTCAAACCATTCGCTTAAGCCCAGATCAAATCACCACTTACCCTTTAACCGTTGGCATAGGCCAAAATCGCAAGAAAGCAGGTTGTTTAGCAGGTAGTCCTGAAGAATTATGGCCACAGTTTTTAGCGGTAAAAGAAGCAATGGCTGAACGTTACATCATGGAGTTCCCGTGGACATTCAGCCGTAACTTTGGTCAGCCAGTAGAAAATAAATACGTTTTAGATGGCGAAGATTGCTTTGGCGTTGGCTCAGGTGCTTTTGGTCGTTTTGGTGAACAGTTTAGAATTTCAAGTTTTGATATTCCTGACTATATTAGCCGAATCGAATCAGGGCAAACAGGTACCTGTTATACCAAACCATTAGAAGCCAAAGCCCTATTACAACATCACTTAATGATGATGATGGGTCACGGCACACTGGACAATCAGCAGTTTAAAGCCCATACAGGCAAAACACTTTGGCAAGCTTTTCCACTGGAAATGAGTTATCTGATTTCCGCTGGGGCTTTGACTAAGAAAGGCAATAATTACCAGACCACGGTTGGAGGTCAATTTATTGCACTGAAAATGTTCTCAGGCTTTTTGGCTGGTATGGATTACTTACGTGAACAAGCACGAGACTTGCCTTTAACCATGGCTGTTGATGAATCTGCAGAAAACAAATCTGATGAGTCTCCTATCTTTACAGGATAAGTCGTCACAAATAAGCTCAAGCTTGGTTTAACTGCTTATTAAGTTAAACCAATACAGAAAACATAACCCGCTTTTTATAAAGCGGGTTCTTTTTATAAAGCAGAGTGTTTTTATAATGCTAGTTGCTGTTTTATATCCCTATCAACCTGGTGGTCATGTTATTTCGTTATTGCTCAGATAATAGAAAATCAATTGCCTGAACTAATTTAGGTGAGTCTGGATCTGATATTCGCGTCACCCAAACCACTTGTCCTTGTCGATTAATAAACACAGTCGTTGGAGTACCTGTTACACCATAACGTTTTGCAACCTTGTCACCATTTATCAAGGTTGTCATGTCGATGCCTCGCTCCTTTAACACCTTCGCTGGCATTGCACCTTTATCTTCATTGAAGCTAATCGCCACCATTTCAAGATCAGATTCACTATTCGCTAACCTTAATCGTTCAAGCCCTGGTTGAAGCTTTTTACAATAAGGGCACCAAGTGGCCCAAAAATGAATCACAACCGGTTTACCCGCTTGCTCAGCCAATGACCATTCATTGCCTTGGGCATCATTGAGTATAAATGCTTCAGCTTGAGGAAAATGATGTTCATCAGTTAGTGTCTCATCTGCCCGCGCAGCAGTTGAAAAAAGCAACATTAACAAGCTCAGTAAAGTAAAGGTCATTACCTCCGCTGCAATTTCACGATACCGTCTGTTTAAAATCAGTCTGTTTGAAATCGGGCTATTTAAAATCAGTCTGTTTAAAATAAGTCCATTTAAACTCTGTCCGTTTAAGGTCAGTCCGTTGATAGGTTTCATAAGCATTCAATCCTATTAATAAAGTCGACAATCAGCGATAAGCATTCGCACTTGAATATTAAGACCGACTAAAACACCTTTTTTATTCAGGGCAGCTTACTGCTAAACGAGAACACAGCTCGCCAGTTTTTCAGCGGCTTGTTAAGTGACTGATTTAGATTAGTGTTTATGCATGTTTGAAAATAAGAATTCGACGTTAAGAACGTTTTACAAACAGGATTAATCACGTTAGTTTGGTATAAAACAAAAAAAACAAAATGGATTATTGGGGAATATCTATGCAAAAATTAACCCATTGGTTAAATCAAGGCCGTTTTCATAAACATGCCTTTAAACCACACTTTGAAAATAACATTTTTGTCAGACACGAGGGCGATAAGTCCAAACCAGCATTATTACTGATCCACGGATTCCCCACTTGCAGTTATGATTGGCAACCAATTTGGGATAGCTTAAGCCCACACTTTTATCTGATTACCTTAGATATGATTGGTTTTGGTTATTCCGATAAGCCGACAGACTTCCCTTATTCTTTTGCTGCTCAAGCTAATTTAATCGAAGATGTACTTACGTCATTAGATATTAATCAAGTTCATATTTTATCCCATGATTACGGTAATACCGTCACTCAAGAATTATTGGCAAGAAACAATGATGCTAAGCAAAAGCAAGCGTCGCCTTGCTTTGAAATATTAAGCTGTTTATTACTAAATGGCGGCATTTTCCCCGAAGTGATTCATCCAATTCTCATCCAAAAACTGTTACTAAGCCCCATAGGTTTTATTGTGGCTAAAGGCATGGGTTATGACGCTTTCAAACGTAATTTCGACAATATCTGTTGTATTAACATTGACGATATTGAACTGAGAAAATATTGGCAACTGATCCAACATAACCAAGGCGACCGTATCTTTCACAAGCTGATCCAATACATGAAAGAACGGGTTGAACATCGTGATCGCTGGGTCGTCGCATTGCAACAATATAAACAACCCATGCGTTTTATTAATGGTTTAGAAGATCCTATTTCAGGGCATGACATGCTTAAACGCTACCAAGAGCTGATAACCGATGCAGATACCATCAGCCTTAACGGCGTGGGACATTACCCACAAGTTGAAGCGCCAGAGCAAGTTCTTGAACATGCATTCTCGTTCTGGAAAAGCCATAAAATAATGACTTAAAGCCTACATTTACCTAGCTAAAACATCGCTTAAAAATAAAGCTGAGTTTTTACTCGAAATTGGTTAAGGTAGTTTATCGCCTAACAAATAAGCGAAATTGCACAGTAAATAATAAGCAAAAGGTTCAGCTGTCTGCCCATGTATTTGCACAGCTGAACCGACACGATAAACAGTTATGGAGTCTGTTAACCTTGCTTCGCTAGTATCGGCAGTTTGACAGATAGCAAACAACAAAGGACCGTATTATGCCGATTTATCAAGCTCCCCTTCGCGACTATCAATTCATCCTATCTGAGTTACTCAATATTTATCAGCAAACTGATCTTAAAGGTTTTGATGAAGTCGACCCTGAACTTACCGATGCCATTTTACAAGGCGTGGCTGACTTCACCACCGATATCATGTTGCCGCTTAATGCCTCTGGTGATCTTGAAGGTTGTAAGCTTGAAGACGGAAAAGTGATAACACCAAAGGGGTTTAAAGCCGCATATCAGCAATACATTGATGATGGTTGGGCAACCCTTACCTGTGACCCTGAATACGGCGGTCAAGGCTTACCCGAAGTGATTGGCACCTTTGCCACCGAAATGAAAACCGCCACCAATATGGCATTTGCCATGTACCCGGGATTAACCCATGGTGCTTACTCAGCGATTCATGTTCATGGCAGCGATAAACTTAAACAAAAGTATTTAGAAAAACTCGTCAGTGGTGAATGGACTGGCACAATGAACTTAACTGAGTCTCATGCAGGGACAGATCTAGCCTTACTGCGCACTAAAGCTAAACCTCTTGGCGATGACACGTTTGCGATTAGCGGCGAGAAAATATTTATCTCATCAGGGGATCACGACTTAGCTGAAAACATCATTCACTTAGTGTTAGCAAAATTACCTGATGCCCCTGAAGGCGTCAAAGGTATCTCATTATTCGCGGTGCCTAAATTTATGGTCAACGATGACGGTTCTTTAGGCAAAGAAAACAGCTTAAGTGCCACCGCACTTGAGCATAAAATGGGCATTCATGGTAACTCAACCTGCGTGATGTTATTTGATGGCGCTGTAGGTGAATTAGTCGGTGCGCCTCATCAAGGTTTAAAAGCCATGTTTACTATGATGAATCAAGCCAGACTCGGCGTGGGTATTCAAGGGTTAGGTGTTTCAGATATTGCCTACCAAAATGCATTGGTGTACGCCAAAGACCGAGTCCAAGGCCGCGCATTATCTGGGATAAAACATGCCGACCAAGCAGCGGATCCTATCCTGGTTCATGGTGATGTTCGCCGCATGTTGTTGTCGCAAAAGTCATTCAATGAAGCAACCCGAGCATTAATGGGCCAGCAAGCATTGTGGTTAGATACCGCTGAGCGCCACTCCGATCCTGTCAAAGCCAAACAAGCGTCTGCGCTTGCGGCATTATTTACGCCTATCGTTAAAGGTTTTGTCACCGACCAAGGCTTTAAAGCCTGTGTTGATGCGCAGCAAATTTATGGTGGTCATGGCTACATCAATGAATGGGGCATGGAGCAATTTGTCCGCGATATTCGTATTGCCATGCTTTATGAAGGCACTAACGGCGTTCAAGCTTTAGATTTAGTGGGTCGTAAATTGTTATCTGATAAAGGGGCGACATTAAGCCTTTGGTCAGACATGGTGAAACAGTTTATTGGTGAGCACAGCGCTAATGACGCGATGAAGCCGTACATTGCAGGGCTAATGGATGCTGCTGCAGATTTAGAAAAAGCCACTGGCTTTATTGCAAAATCAGCCGCCACCAATCCAGACATGATTGGTGCAGCTTCGATGCCTTATATGCAATTATTTGGTATCTCGGCTCTCGCTTGGATGTGGGCACGTATTGCAGCCACCTCTCTTGCAGCCATTGAAGCTGGAACTGATGAACAGGCTTTTTATCAAGCTAAGTTGAACACTGCCAGCTTTTACATGAACTATTGGGGTTGTCAGACACGTAGCTTACGTAAGCAAGTGGAAATGAGCAGCGCAAATATTGCAGCCTTTGATGACAATGACTTTTAAGCGGTGCTATTAAACCGCATTAACTCTGCAACCAAAAAACAAAAACAGCGCCAATAGGCGCTGTTTTATGATCATAACGATGATTGATAATTTATCTAGGAATGAAAGTCGCTTGCTTATAATAAAGTTTAATCATTTTTAAACTCACTTTGGAAAGAAGTGAGTTGGCTAACTCCGCACTAAGCGGACTAAAATAGTGGGTTATAATGTGTAGCGAAGCGAAACCTAAACCACTGTTTTAGTTCTTTTTAAGTGCCTTGTTAGTTTTTCTTAGGCTTACACTTCTTTGTTTTTAACCAGACAGGATCAACATCTATTTTAGCAAGAGATATATTGTAATTAAGTGCCCTTAAGGTTTTTAAAGAGTTCTTTAAGGTTACCTTTGAAAAAAATGGTAATTCTTTAGGTATAGTTTTTTTAGTAGCAATGCCATAAACCACATTGTAATCATTCGGGTTTGGTCTAAGTTGTGGGTTTTGTAGTTTAATCGAATTAGGCAATTTCGGATTTAATTTTTCTCTATAATCTATATCTTTAATAAACGCCTCAGCTGCCACAAACCCTTGTGAAAATAAATGACTTAATGTACTTGAACTACGATAAAGCTTCACATGAACAAATTCGTTCCCATTTCTAATCAGATCACAATGCTCTAATTTATCGTAAACTCCACCTATTTGAATATTTTTCTTATCCATCAGACAAAAGCCGTTTTCAGTTTTAGAGACATGCTCATTGTAATCACCTTCGTCATCATGAGAATAAACAGGGAACTTAAAAGGGTGAACATCAAGGTCGCTAAGGTAATCATCAACTGCGGATACAAAATCACGATTTATTTTATACCATACACCATTTCTCAATATGTAATTATCTGAACCAAAAGTAATTTCAGCATATAAACACCTGTAAACAGGCCAGCTTTTTACTGATTGATATTCACTATTATTTACGTGAACCATATTACTCTTCATGATATCAATCGTAGGAGAAATACCATTTAAGTAGTTGATAAAATCATCAAACGACAGAGTTACATGTCGAAGTGTTTTTTGGTACATATCAAACGAGTATCCAACTTGGCTTTCCCAGTCGACAATTTCAGGTTCACCTAGCCAAAAGTGATCATAAACTTTATTATCTAAATATTGCTCTAACTCCATATCAAGTAGTTCAATCTCATCAAAATCCCTAACCCGATTAATGTTTTCTACCCAACTAAATTTTGCAGGAAGTTTGGAACGATACTTATTGATTGCTTTTAATAATATTTTAGGGATATCTGACAACTCAGTTTCGACTGCAATTGTAAGAGCATCACGGCCTGTTACGTTACTTCCGAATTCTTCAACTAAAGACGTTCCAGTTACTGCATAAAGCATTTCCATTTCAGAATCTAAATGAAGATTAAATATATCGACATCAATAGTACTTTGAGTTCTAGAGTTTAAAGGGTTATGGTCGTAGCTGGCTTTATCTAAACTTCTTAATTTATCTGGGTCGACTGAGTTTAATGTAACTTTTAACCCAAAATCTCTTTCTATAGCTTCTGATTTTAAAAGGTGAAAGCCCGTACCAAAAGATAGTATAAAAGTCGCGCCAGAAACACTTACAACAAAAACAGCGCCTACACTTGAGGACATACCAAATTCAGAAATATCTACTTGATTCTCTGAAGTGAATAATTTAGACCACGGAGGTGCACTTTTAGGTGGTTGCTTTTTTATATATAGCCGAGAAAATTCCGTTTCAGGCAAGTCCATTTCAATTGGAGGTTTAGCGTTCTCCAGTTTAATCACGTCTGAATCAATACTATAACCATCTCTCATTAAGTAAATGGATAATTTCTCTTTTCTTACTTTGATTTTTTTTGCCATAAATCCTTCTCGGCACCATTTTGAAAAACTAACAGCTTATTAGCGAGAATTCCGATAAACACCCCTAGGCTACTTACCAACACTCAATCACTTTTCAGCTTAATTTATTAATAGTTTTAATAACTTAACAGCCATCAAAATTTAAATCAATCGACTAAATACTGGATAAAACCGAGAATTGAGATAACTGATAATTATCTGGGGCGTTATGTAAACTTCTTTTAAGCCAAAACGCTAACTTTTCAATGATATAGGATTGTTTGATTGGTAAACCCGAGAATTTTTTATTAGTTTTTATTGGCAAGGTTGTCTTATATCACTACTTCAATCTAATCCATTGCCTGCCGCAGGCTTATGTGCAGATACAACTGCGAGACGCTGCGAGTACGTCCATGTAAGCTCTGCCAAAACATCCATGTTTTGGAAGGTCTTGAACGTATCTACACTGGGTTTATTGTCTCTTCGATTTGACTGCATTGGTGATAATTTAAAGAGCTAAAGCTAGTAGATCTTGCATTTAAAAGACTCAATTTGAGTTGAGGACGTTGAAGAAAATAGCGTGAGGCTGACAGGACGTCAGGCTAGCTTTCGAGGTGCAGGGATGCACCATAGGAAGCGCTAGCACTTTCGAATAAGTCAGAAGTTAGCATCAAACGAAGTTAAAAGCTGGATGATTCTCCGTTGGAAATTTTGCTGTTTAAATTTCGCCGGAGCTGCGGGGTGTTCTAAGAGGGAGTCGCAGTTCACTCCCTTTTAGTCTGGTGTGGGCGAAGCGCCACGACTTTGATTTTTTAAACGATAATTTCAAAATTTGAAACAAGTTTTCGGGCAAAAACGTTTTACGATAACTTCATTTATATTGGCTCAGTTACAGCAGACCATTACTTCAATTTAATCCATTGCCTGCCGCAGGCTTTTGTGCAGATACATCCAAGACACGCCGTAAACACATCCCTGTGGGCTCTGCGAAAACATCCATGTTTTCGAAGGTCTTGAACGTATCTACACTGGGTTTATTGTCTCTTCGATTTGACTACATTGGTGATAATTTAAAGAGCTAAAGCTAGTAGATCTTGCATTTAAAAGACTCCATTTGAATTGAGGACGTTGAAGAAAATAGCGTGAGCCTGACAGGACGTCAGGCTAGCTTTCGTCGGTGCAGGGATGCACTATCGGAAGCGTTAGCATTTTCGAATAAGTCAGAAGTTAGCATCAAACGAAGTTTAAAGCTGGATTGATTCTCCGTTGGAAATTTTGCTGTTTAAATTTCGCCGGAGCTGCGGGGTGTTCTAAGAGGGAGTCGCAGTTCACTCCCTTTTAGTCTGGTGTGGGCGAAGCGCCACGACTTTGATTTTGATTCTATTCAAATCTAGAAATCATTAGCTAACTAAAGCTGCTAACAAGTTTTGGGGCAGGAATGTGTTACTCCTAACCCGTTTTTGTTTGCAAAAATGGGTTTTAACTTCTCATTTCATCAAATACTGTTATCAACAGTATTAATCCCAAATGAACTCACGGAAATGCTTACGACATACTGACTCATAGCTTTCGTTGCCACCAATCGCCACTTGCTCGCCTTCACGCATTGGTTTGCCATTGCCATCAAGACGCACCACCATGTTGGCTTTACGGCCACAATGACAAATGGTTTTTAACTCAACCAATTTATCAGCCCATGCTAATAGGTATTGGCTGCCACTAAACAGCTCGCCCTGGAAATCAGTTTTAAGGCCATAACACAGTACTGGAATATCTAAATTATCCACCACGTGAGTTAATTGCTTCACTTGTTCTTTACTTAAAAACTGCGATTCATCAATTAAAATACAATGCAGCTTTTGGGTTTCAAGCTCAGTTTCAATCATCTTAGATAAGTTATCTTCAGCGCCAAAAACTTGCGCTTCAGTTTCAATCCCTATTCTTGAGGCGACTTTTCCCACACCATAACGATCATCGATTGACGCTGTCATGACTAGCGTATTCATTCCGCGTTCACGGTAGTTATAAGATGATTGTAGAAGTGATGTTGATTTGCCAGCATTCATAGCCGAATAATAGAAATAGAGTTGTGCCAAAACAGAAGATCCTTATTGTTATAATCGCCGTTATTCTATCATCGAATCGACTTTTAAATAAGCCGATTACAGATTTAATAGCGTGAAGCTGTTAACAGGTTTGCTGGCAAATTACTGAGGCTATAACAATTAGCAAGTAAGGCGTGACAACCGTAAACCTCGCATACATTAACAAAATTTACATTCTGCAATAAATTAGATCACAGTTTTACGCGCTGTTAAGTCCATAACAATTACAGGCATCACAAAACCCAACATTCTTCATATACGATTAAGAAACAATTGATAAATTGCATAAACAATTATAATTAAGGAAGTAGAAAGTCGATGCATAAAACAATTGTCGCAGTAGCCATTGCTACTACCCTCGCTTTAGGCGGTTGCAGTTACAACAATTCAAACAACTCAATTGAAACAGCAACACAAGAGGCTGCAGTGCAACAGAATCCACTATTACAAGCCAGTGTTTTACAGTATCAGGCACCTGACTTTAGCCAGCTTAAAGATGAGCATTATCTGCCAGCCCTTGAACTCGGTATGGCGCAGCATTACCAACAAATTTTGGATATTGCCGCTAACCCTGCAGCCGCCACGTTTGAGAATACCATTGCAGCAATGGAAAAAAGTGGCGCTTTACTAACCCGTACCTCGAGTATTTTCTATAACCTTACAGGTTCAAATAGCAACCCAGAGCTGCGTAAAGTACAAGGTATTATGGCGCCTAAAATGGCTGCCCACTCAGATAACATCAACCTGAACCCTGAGCTGTTTGCCCGTATTCAAACCATTTACGATAACCGCTTGACCATGTCGCTGACTGATGAAGAAGTCCGTTTAGTTGAAGTCTATCATCAGCGTTTTGTACTGGCGGGTGCGAAACTAACTGAAGCAGAAAAGCAGCAAATCCGTGAGTTAAATGAAGAGCAATCAACCCTCACCAATGAATTTGCTCAAAGGCTATTAAGACTAAGTAAAGAAATTGCTGTAACTGTGGACGATGAGGGTCAACTTGCAGGCTTATCAACATCAGCAATCGCTGCAGCAAAAGCGGATGCCGCAGCTGCGGGATTTGACGGCCAATACTTACTTAACATCACCAATACCACTCGTCAGCCAGTATTGGCGCAGTTAGATAATCGAGCATTACGTCAGCAAGTATGGGAAGCATCTGCTAACCGTGGCTTAACAGGCGAAAATGAAACGGCTTCATTAGTGGCACGTTTAGCACAGCTTCGGGCTAAAAAAGCCAAACTATTAGGTTTCGACACTTGGTCTGACTACCGCTTGGCGCCGCAAATGGCAAAAACACCTGAAGCGGTCTATGACATGTTCGGCTCTATGGTGCCTGCGGTCGTTGAAAATACCCAAAAAGAAGCTGCAGACATTCAAGCGATGATTAACAAAACCGGCGGCGACTTTACTCTAGCGCCATGGGACTGGGCTTATTACGCTGAGCTAGTGCGTAAAGAAAAATTTGACTTAGATTCAGCATCAATCAAGCCTTACTTTGAATTTAATCGCGTACTTGAAGATGGGGTTTTCTTTACCTTACAAGAGCTTTACGGCGTAACGCTTAAGCCGCGCCCAGACTTACCTGTTTATCATCCTGATGTAAAAGCTTACGAGATGTTTGATGAAGACGGGTCAAGCATGGCTATCTTCTACGCTGATTACTTTGCCCGTGAAGGCAAACGTGGCGGCGCATGGATGAGCTCTTTTGTTGGCCAGTCAGAGCTATTAAATCAAAAGCCTGTCGTCGTAAACGTGATGAACATTAAAAAGGCGCCTGAAGGCCAGCCAACGTTTGTGAGCTACGATGAAGCCACGACTATGTTCCATGAAATGGGCCACGGTACTCATGGTATGTTCTCAAAAGTGAAATACCCTTCACTAGCTGGAACTTCTGTTTCACGTGACTTTGTAGAATTCCCGTCAACCTTTGAGGAAGACTGGGCCGCACATCCCAAAGTACTTGCTAATTACGCCAAGCATTATGATACGGGTAAACCTATCCCTGATGACTTGCTGCAAAAACTATTAGCGTCACGAAGCTTTAACCAAGGCTTCGATACGTTAGAGTATATGTCTGCAGCTCTGCTTGACCTAGAATGGCATGCACTGGACGCTGATGCTCCTTTACAGAACGTTGAGCAATTCGAAGCCAATGCATTGAAAAAACACGGCGTTGATTTGCCTGCAGTGCCGCCACGTTACCGCTCAACCTACTTTGCGCATGCATTCCCTGGCGGTTACTCAGCAAGTTATTACGCTTATATGTGGAGTGAAATTCTTGCCGCTGATGCTTTTGCTTACGTGCAAACTCAAGGTGGTTTAAATCGCGAAATAGGCATGAAGTTTAGAAAAACGATTCGTGAAGTGGGCAACAGCGTACCACCAATGGAAGCGTATCAAAACTTTAGAGGCCAAGCCCCAACCACTGAAGGGTTACTTGAGCGTCGCGGCTTAAATTAATTAGCCTAACGTATACAGTAAATACAAAAATGCCACTCTATTGAGTGGCATTTTTTATATTTGAAAATAAAAACCAGTCGTTACTTAGTTGCTATTTTAAGCCCTAATACTGCCAGTACAAATAACACTGAACAAGTAATAAAGCCCATTGCTACAGAGCCAGTAAAACCAAGCACTGTGTAACCGACAATACTGATAACAGCGACAATCAAGGCATACGGTAATTGCGTCATTACGTGGTCTAAGTGATGACAGCTCGCACCCGTTGACGACAAGATGGTGGTATCCGAGATTGGTGAACAATGGTCACCGAATACTGCACCAGATAATACTGCGGCTAACATTGGTAACATCATTGTGCTGTCACTGCCCATCGCCATATCAGCAGCGATTGGCAACATGATACCGAACGTTCCCCAGCTTGTGCCGGTTGAGAAAGCGGTTAAACCAGCAAGCAAGAATAATACTGCAGGTAATAATGCAAACGGGATATTACCAGTAGCAAGGCTTGCCATGTACTTACCTGTTTCAAGCTCACCAATCACTGATGCGATGGTCCAAGCAAATAACAAGATGTAGATAGCGGGTAGCATTGATTTCGCGCCGACCTTAAGGCCAGTAAACATCATGCTAGCATTGATTTTTTGTTGAATTGTCAGTAGTACCGTCACAACTAAGCCCACAAGTGACCCGTAAAATAATGACTCACTCACTTCAGTGTTTTCAAAAGCACCTAGTACGCTAAACTTTAGGTCTTCACTTGCTAGTGCATCCGCACCAGTTGCAACCATAAAGTAAATCGTCGCTGCCACCAAAACAAAAATTGGTAGGAATAGACCTAGAATTTTACCCGTATCCGCTTCTGGTAAATCAGCCGTTGCACCTGGTGGTAAGCCTTTGCTTTCGTCAAACAATTCGCCTTTTTGCGCATTACGTTCATGTTGACGCATTGGGCCAATATCTAAGCCAAAGATAGCCACACAAAGTAATAGCAATAAAGCGAAAGTGGCGTAGAAATTCATCGGCACCATTTGTAAAAAGACGCTTAGGTGTCCAGTGTCAGCAAAGCCATGTGCCGTTAAAATACCGCCGATTAATGCGATGATATATGCACCCCAGCTAGAAACGGGTGAGATAACACAAACTGGCGCAGCTGTTGAATCGAGCAAATAGGCTAACTTAGCGCGAGAAATATGATAACGGTCGGTAATAGGACGTGCGATTGAGCCAACAACAATGCTGTTGAAGTAGTCATCAATAAACACCACACAACCTAAGAACATCGTCATCAGTTTGGCATCACGCTTATTACGAATACGTTGATGTGCCCAATCGGCAAAAGCGCGAGCTGAACCACTGACTGTGATTAACGCGGTGATCATCCCAAGTACCACTAAGAAGCCGATGATCTGTAAATTCCACGCGTTTAGCGCGCCATCATCCCATACTAGACTGGTTACAGTGCTAAAGAGGTGACTTGCTGCAGTACCTATTGAAAAGTCGCTTAAAAGCACCACACCGGCAAGAATACCTAAGCCAAGTGAAAGAAGCACTTTACGTGTGACCACTGCAAGAATAATTGCCACAACAGGAGGCAAAAGCGAAAGTGCCGAATCGGCGTAACTTGTTATCATCATTTTTATAATTTCTTCGTTGAGTACGAATGGAGGATAACTGATAAGGCAAGACAACGCAGAAAGCGAAGACAAGGATCTTTTCAGTAGCACTCCACAGTAATATCGATATCAACATCGATATCCATTGTTTTATCCTCACGGATAAAAATTACTATGACAGTGCAGCCCCTTTCGGAAACTGCCCCAGCAAACGGTTTTGATATAACCAGTTCGCTTCGGCACCAAATCCTTTCCGTTTAAGTTATTGGTATCACCCAACGTAAACTTACTGATATTTGATGCGCCTCTACTTATGTATTCAGCACAGTGAGAGCCTTATTTGAAGCTCTCTGCCGATACACGTCACTATACAAACATAAGCGCGAGGTTAATTGCCAGATAAAAGTAGCTTATCTTGTGAGAAATAACATCACAATCAAAAAACGCCACAGCGGCTTATCAAGGGTGTAACGATTTATTAGCAAGCGTTGTTTTATCCATCAATATCACCATTTCAAGGGATGTTTGACCAAATAGGAGGGGTAATACTATTTTCAGACCTGATTAAGCTGTACTGCTCTGCGAGATAATTTTTGTTTGATAAAATCAACGGACTTAATACTCAAACTTAATTTATGATGCTATTTAACGCTAGACAGTGCTTGCGTGTGTGTATGTGTGTGTCTGTGTGTCTGTGTGTCTGTGTGTCTGTGTGTCTGTCTGTATAGATGCGTGACAAGTCATAATCAATAAGTAAATGCCTTGAAAGTATTGCTATTGAATAACAATCATAAACTAATCCCCCCATTAGTTTATGATTGTGTTTCACCTAACAGGTCACTCCCTTTAAAAAGTTAAAGCATCAGATTATGCATTATCAATATAGGCCGAACCGAGATATTTAGGCTAAAGGCTTAATTATTAATACCTTAATTATTGAGTTTAATTATTAAGACTTTAAAAGCCATATAAACTTGTAAAAATGAATAAATATGCAAATAAAAACAAATCAATGGCTGGGTTATTCACAACGGTAATAAATATCTAAGGCTGAAATGACTAATCTAAAACAAAAATGTAGCTACTGACTAATTTACTCTTGTCTAACTTGAGTTTACTGCCACGCATGGCGATTTTACTGGCTATAAAACAAAAAAGGTTTTTGCCAATATGACAAAAACCTTCCTAAAATGCATAAAACTTACTGTTTAAACCAGCCTATAAATAATAGGTAAAATACTGATTATAATAAATTAGTAAGTTCTGGAATCGCATCAAACAAATCAGCTTCAAGACCATAGTCTGCGACTTGGAATATAGGCGCTTCAGGATCTTTGTTAATCGCGACAATCACTTTTGAATCTTTCATGCCCGCTAAATGCTGAATCGCACCAGAAATACCCACAGCGATATATAAGTCAGGCGCAACAATTTTACCTGTTTGACCCACTTGTAAATCATTCGGTACAAAACCTGCGTCTACTGCAGCACGTGATGCACCGACAGCAGCGGTCATTTTGTCAGCAAGCGCTTCAAGAATGGCAAAATTCTCTCCACTGCCCATACCACGGCCACCAGAAACAATCACACCAGCGCTACCTAACTCAGGACGCTCTGATTCAGTCAATGTTTGCGATACAAACACAGTCTTAGCTTCGGCGACAAAATCTACCGCCACAGCTTCTGCAGTGCCTTCGTTGCCCACTGCATCAAATGCACTCGTGCGCACAGTTAACACTTTCTTGTCATCTAAACTTTGTACTGTTGCTAAAGCAGAGCCAGCATAGATAGGACGAACAAATGTGTCTGCACTAACAACTTCAATCACTTCTGAAATTTGTGCGACGTCCAATAACGCAGCCACGCGAGGTAAAGTATCTTTACCAACACTTGTCGCAGCGGCCACGACGTAGTCGTAATCGCCAGCAAGCTTAAGCACGAGTTCAGATAAATTTTCAGCCATTTGTGCTTCATATGCAGCTGCATCAGCCACTAAAACCTTACTGACGCCAGTTAATGCTTGCGCAGCAGTAACAGCTGCAGCACATGCACTGCCAGCCACTAATACATGAACATCACCGCCAATGGCTGTCGCAGCGCTAACTACTTTTGCTGTGTCTAATTTTAAACTTGCATTGTCGTGCTCTGCTAATACTAAAATGGCCATAATTAGATCACCTTCGCTTCATTTTTTAACTTTTCAACTAGCTCAGCTACTGAACTCACCATGATGCCAGCTTGACGTTCAGCAGGAGGCGTCACTTTAACAATAGTTTGGTGTGCTTTTAAGCTAACACCTAAATCATCAATCGAAAGCGTCTCAAGCGGCTTACGCTTCGCCTTCATAATATTAGGCAGTGAAGCGTAACGAGGTTCATTTAAACGTAAATCAGCTGTCACAACCGCTGGTAATGGCATTTTAAGGGTCTGTAAACCGCCATCGACTTCACGTGTTACTTCTGCGCCGTCTGCACTCAATTTAAGTTCTGATGCAAACGTGGCTTGAGGCATTTGGGTTAATGCAGCAAGCATTTGGCCAGTTTGGTTGTTGTCGCCATCGATAGATTGCTTACCAAAAATCACTAAATCTGCTTGTTCTTTTTCTTGCACCGCTTTAAGAATTTTAGCAATTGATAAAGGCACTAGCTCTTCATCCGTTTGCACATGAATAGCGCGATCAGCACCAAGTGCCATAGAGGTACGTAGCTGTTCTTGCACAGCTTTAGCTCCAATACTCACCACCACGACTTCAGTCGCACTTCCCGCTTCTTTTAATCGAACTGCTTCTTCAACAGCAATTTCACAAAATGGGTTTAACGCCATTTTTAAATTAGCAGTATCAACATTTGTGTTATCAGCCTTTACTCTGACTTTCACATTGGCATCGACTACGCGCTTTACAGGCACCAATACTTTCATGGGATTTCCTTCTACACCTTCAATGTATGTGGATGGCACATTGGCTATCACCAATGCAATATGGCACAACTTTACGTCCTGTTAACGTTAACGTCAACCAAAGTCAAACACTTGTTTATATCTTTTTTTGTTAACTTGGTCGGTATAAATAAGTTGTATTAAGCATTTATTTATTTATCAGGCGGGGTATTTGCGTTTTTTTATTTAAAATTTGTTCATTTAAGGATTTTTTATTTGATCCAATCAAATTTAGTTTCTATTATTAAAGGCGATTCAAGTAACCGTGTTTTTCTACTATTATTTTGTTTTAACATTTTAAATAGTCAAATCAATTTACACTCTCGTTTGATAACAATTAAACAATCTAGAGTTTTGGTAAGTATTATTTAATAGCCACAGAATTACTTGAGATACTTATTAATTAAAATCATTAGGATGCACATTGATATGAGTGACTTTTTAGAAATTTTAACACATGGTCGTCGTTTTAAAGCTGCTGTAAAAGAGTTATCACTAGAAGATTTACGTGAACTTTCAGTTAAGTTAGAAAAGATTATCACTGAAAGAGAAGAAGACGAAAAAGCTGAATTAGAAGCGAATGCTGAACGTAATGAACGTATAGCCGAAATATTAGCTCAAATTGAAAACAGTGGTTTATCAATTGAAGACTTAGGCGAAATTACTGCTAAGCCAGCACCTAAAAAGCGTGCCCCTCGTCCGGCTAAATACCAAATTGAAGTTGATGGTGAATTAATTCAGTGGACTGGCCAAGGTCGTATGCCAACGGTATTTAAAAACCAAATTGATGCAGGCAAGAAAATGGAAGACTTTTTAATTCCTGGTATGGAATAAAAGTTCACCTTTTTGAAATTAAAGAGCTTACTTCGGTAGGCTCTTTTGTTATCTGCATAAGCCTTTATCAAGTATTTCCACAATCCTGTAAGCCATGTAAACTGTAGGCAATATAGACTCCTCTTTAATGCTCTAAATAAATTAGGCCGTATTATGAACACTTCTCAAACGATTGCGTTAATCACCCTCTTCTCTACTGTACTTTTATCAGCATGTTCAAGTAATTACACCTTTAATAGTAATTTAGATGGTGAAGCTATCGATGAATACTTTAAGCCGACAAGTGTTGAATTGTATATTGACGGTGCAAGCCCCAAAGGCCCCTATGAAATCGTTGGCTTAGTTGAAGGTGAATCTTGTCAAGAAACAGAATCAGGTGTGCCAGCTAATATTGCAGATGCACGCACCCAAGCACGTAAAAAAGCAGTCGAACTAGGCGCGAATGGCTTAATAGTGAAAAAGTGTCTATTAACAGAACAAAAGACCAATACTTGTTATACCCAAGCATTTTGTGTCGGCCAGGCGATTAAAACAGCCACAGCTCAATAACCTTTAAATATATTAGTTATATAAATGAATAAATATTCTGAACAGTCTTTTAATTCTCAAATTGAAGCTGTTGCAATATGTCGTACCCCGTACAAACAAAAGTTTGGAATACCGCGACAACCTGGACTAGTCAATGTTCGTGGCTGGGTTGAGCTTGCTCCCCATGTTAATAACATCGATGCTGTGAGAGGTATTGAGCAATATTCTCACTTATGGCTACTTTTTTGTTTTCACCAAAATTTAGCTCAAGGTTGGAAAAATACGGTTAGGCCACCCAGACTAGGTGGCAATGAAAAGCTAGGGGTATTTGCCACTCGCTCAACGTTTAGGCCAAACGGCATTGGTCAGTCAGTGGTTAAATTACACAATGTTGTGCAACGAAATGGCAAAGTATGTTTAGAAATATCGGGGATGGATTTATTAGACGGTACGCCAATCATTGATATTAAACCTTATATTCCTTTTTCTGATGCTATTGATAATGCCAGTGGTGGTATTGCGCAATCTGCACCACAATTAATTGACGTACAGTTTAGTCAATTAGCTGAAAACCAATTGGCTGAATATTCGAACGAAAATAAAGTGGCTGATTTAAAACAAGTGGTGAATGATGTTTTAGCTCAAGACCCTCGCCCTGCTTATAAAAAATCTAAAGCTGATGCTAAGATATATCAAGTGGCTTTATATGATATCGATATTTTTTGGCACCTTAATAATGACAAAATTGAAGTGATAGAGATTAAACCCACTTCGGTTTGTTAGCTATGGTTTCTCCCTTACAAACAAGCAAGTATTACTCTTCCATCATTATTTAATATAAGCCCATAACCATGACTCAAGATAAACCTGATTATCAAGCACAACATAAAAAGCGTTTGTCTTGGATGCCTTGGCTTTATTTTTCATTAAAAGAAAAACACTTAATCTGGGCTAAGCCTTGGCAAGATGATATTCAGCAGCATTTATCTTCAGTTGAAACCGTCCATATCGGTGAGCAGTGTTTCATCGCACCTGAAGCAAGGATATTTGCTGAGCGTGGCCGAGATATCCGTATCGGCGACCAATGTATGATTGCTGCTGATGTGTTTTTACATGGCCCTATCACCATGGGCAAAGAAGTCGCCATTAATCATGGTTGCTCGTTTGATGGCGGTAGAGTGGGTATTACCATTGGAGACAGAACCCGCATTGCCAATAATGTCACTATATATGCCTTTAATCATGGCATGTCGGTAGATTCGCCTATATACCAACAACCTGTGACAGCCAAAGGGATTACCATTGGTGAAGATGTTTGGGTTGGCGCACAAGCGGGTATTGTCGATGGAGTGAATATCGGTAACCAAGCCGTCGTCGGTATGGGCAGCATAGTGACAAAAGATGTACCAGATTTTGCCATTGTTGCAGGAAACCCTGCCAAAATCATTGGTGACAGGCGCGATAAATAACAGAAGCCCTCTAAGACTTATTACACTTACTCAAGGATAAATAAAGTAAGGTTAATTCGCTTATCATCTGCGTTATATTCTTTGTTTACATGTATTAATATTTGACGGCATGCCCTAAACCCCATGGCCAAATATATAACTAGATTAATAACTTAGCTTTCTCCCAACACGAGTCAACAAACGCTCGCTATTGTGGCACTGACCACTCCCTTTTTCGCCAACCGATAATAAAGCTTTATACAGTTCAATTATCTGGTGACAACATCGTGGCAAGTGCTAAAATGTCGCCCATTAATAGTTACTAAGTGGACAATGGGAATGCGAGTTAGCAATTACCTGCTTTCAACACAAAAAGAAACCCCTGCAAATGCAGAGGTTGCCAGTCATCAATTAATGCTGCGCGCAGGTTTTATCCGTCGTAATGCATCAGGTCTTTATTCATGGTTACCGAGCGGCCTACGTGTTTTACGTAAGGTTGAAGCGATTATTCGTGAAGAAATGGACAAAGCAGGTGCAATTGAAATCTTAATGCCTTTGGTTCAACCCGCTGATCTTTGGGTTGAAACTGGCCGTTGGGAAAAATTTGGCCCTGAATTGTTACGCTTCCAAGATCGTCACAATCGCGATTTTGTACTTGGCCCAACCCATGAAGAAGTGATTACTGACTTAGTGCGTAAAGAAGTGAGCTCATACAAGCAGCTTCCTTTAAGCCTTTATCAAGTACAAACTAAATTCCGTGATGAAGTTCGTCCACGTTTCGGTGTAATGCGTGCCCGTGAATTCTTGATGAAAGATGCATACTCTTTCCATTTAAACCAAGAATGTATGGATAAGACTTACGCAGCGATGCATGAAGCTTATAACAATATCTTCAAGCGTATGGGCTTAGCTTTCCGCTCTGTGATTGCTGATACTGGCTCAATTGGTGGTGATACTTCGCATGAGTTCCACGTACTAGCTAACAGTGGTGAAGATTTAATTGCTTACTCAACGGGTAGTGATTATGCCGCTAACATTGAAAAAGCAGAATCTCCTGAGCCTACTGCGACTTTAGCAGCGCCATCTCAAGAAATGAATCTAGTTGATACACCCAATGCTAAAACCATCGCTGAGTTAGTTGAGCAATTTAACATCGATATCACTAAAACAGTGAAAACATTGATTGTTAAAGGCGCCACTGAAGAAGCACCTTTAGTAGCATTGATTGTTCGTGGCGATCATGAGCTGAATGAATTAAAAGCTGAAAAGCATGAGCTTGTGCTTTCTCCATTCGAGTTCGCTAGCGATGAAGAAATCAAAGACGTTATCGGTGCAGGCCCTGGTTCTTTAGGCCCTGTTGGTCTTGAAATGCCAATTATCATCGATAAAGATGTTGCGGTAATCAATGACTTTAGTGCTGGTGCTAACCAAGAAGGTAAACACTTCTTCGGCATTAACTGGGAACGTGATTTACCAATGGCTCAAGCCATGGATATCCGTAACGTAGTTGAAGGTGAAGCGACACCTGATGGCCAAGGGGTTTATGCCTTTGCACGTGGTATCGAAGTCGGTCACATCTTCCAGTTAGGCACTAACTACTCAGAAGCGATGGGCGCAACCGTACTCGATGAAAACGGTAAATCTAAAGTCATGATGATGGGCTGTTATGGCGCAGGTGTTAGCCGTATCGTTGCCGCTGCGATTGAGCAAAACCATGATGAACGCGGGATGATGTTACCAGAAACATTGGCTCCGTTTACCGTCGGCATTTTACCGATGAACATGCACAAGTCTCATCGCGTAAAAGAAATGGCTGAACAGCTTTATAAAGATTTAGCTGCTGAAGGCATCGAGATATTACTCGACGATCGTAAAGAGCGTCCTGGTGTGATGTTCAACGACATGGAACTAGTGGGTTTACCACACGTCGTCGTGATTGGTGATCGCAATATCGATGCTGGCGTGTTTGAGTACAAAAACCGCCGCACCGGTGAGAAGCAAGATATCCCATTCGATCAAATTGTTGATTTCATCAAGTCTTCAATCAAAAGCTAATTGATTTGGCGATAATTAAAAACGCACCTTTTGGTGCGTTTTTTTATGCCTAAGCATTTATCGCATCCAATATCCTTTCAATATTTATGCTTAAATTATCGTTCTATTACTCGTCGAACCAGATATTATTAACCATACTGATATCATGGCGTTAGTCATAAGAAAGGAGATCTTAGTTGTCAGAGTCAATTGCACTTGTTTTAGGCGGTGGTGGCGCTAGAGCGGCCTATCAAATTGGGGTATTAAAAGCCCTAGTTCAACTGTATCCGAGAAATCATCATATTCCGTTTGAAATAATCAGTGGCACGTCTGCTGGTGCAATTAATGCGACTTCATTAGCCACTCACGCTTCATGTTTTCATCTTGGAGTCAAAAAGTTAGATTGGGTTTGGCGTCATTTTGAAACGAAGAAGGTCTATCGTTCTTCATTTTGGGGCGTATTTAAACATCTATGTAAAATGGCGCTTAAAGGCTTGCAAAGCGACAAAATGAACACTGATGCTGGCAGCTTATTAGATAACGCGCCACTGCGCGGTCTGTTGAACCAGCTAATTGATTTTCAACGTATTGAACGCAATATTGGTAGTGGTGCATTAAAAGCCATTAGTTTAGATGCTTCAAGCTATAACGACTCACACTCCTATAGCTTCTTTCAAGCCAATAATACTGTGAGTGACTGGAAACGAGCGAGAAGACAAGGAAACCGCTGCACGTTAACTACAGATCACTTAATGGCAACGTCAGCAATACCATTAGTATTTCCTTCGATTAAATTAAACCAAGCCTACTTTGGTGATGGCTCTGTGCATCAACTATCTCCTTTATCAAGTCCTATTCATTTAGGCGCTGACAAAATTATGGTGATCAATCTCGATAGTCCTCATCAACAACATCATAATGAGATTGATGCTCACCCTAAAACTGCCACCATTGCAGGTCATTTGCTCGATACCATTTTCTCCGATACCTTAAACAGTGACTTAGAGCGATTAGAGCGAATTAACTCAACATTAGCTTTGATACCTGAAAATAATGCTAAACAAATCCATTTACGTAAAATCGATACCTTAGTGATTAAACCCAGTGAAGATTTGAGTGAAATTGCAGCACGATATTTTAAAGAATTACCTATTGCTATCAGAATTTTACTTAAGTTTTTTGGGGTTGATTGTGAAACAGACTCTAGTGTCGTGTCATATTTATTATTTGAAAAAGCCTACACGAGTGCTTTAATTGATTTAGGCTATCAAGACGCAATGACGCAGATTGATACCATAAAGCAGTTTTTTAATATCGAACACTAAGTTCATTTTCGCTGATGATTAACTTTGACTTATTTAATGATGTAAACGGTGACTTATTTAATGATGTAAACGATGACCTTGTGTCATTTGCAGTTTGACAAGGAATATGAAACCACGGAAAAATTAAAGGAATAGATATGAACGCAATAAGGATAATTGCAGTAATCGCCATGCTAATGGCCATTTCAATATTAACAGCATGCTCTGACTCTCAGTTGAGCTTTGACCCCGATCCTACTAAAGGCAGCTTACATACAGTCAATTGGCCTGGCGTATATCAAGGTACTTTCCCCTGCCCAAGCTGCGATGGTATGAAAACGACCCTCACACTCATCCCACCAAATCAATATACAATCTCCACTGAGCACTTGGGCCAAGACCCGCTACCATTTAACAATAGTGGGCTATTCCATTGGGATAAAACTGGCAACGTCATCTACTTAGATAGAGGCCAGATATACCATGTGGTCGAAGAGAAAATGTTCTTACTCAATGTAGAAAGTGAACGCATACGTGGTGAAAATGAAGAAAAATATATCGTCAATAAGATTGCCGAGCTACCTAGTCGCCCCGCCATCAGCAGTGACTTTATTCCAGCTTCATCTTTAGTAAGAGATTGAACAAAAAAATTCACCGTCATAGGTGATTTTTTTTGCTTTCGTTACAAATTCAAATTAGGTAAAAATGAGTTTGTATTCAACGTGAATACAAGTCATCACTGAGTATAACCAATCAGGTTTTTAGTGATTATTAATCAGTTTAAGAAACACCTTGGAAAGACAAATGTCTCAATACTACAAATTTGATATCGACGACATCCTTTGGGATAACGAAGTTGACGAAAAACCAAAAGCGAAGAAACTCAAACAACGCAGAAAAGATACTAAGCGTCGTTACGCAGATGATTATGCAGAATTGGATTTTGAAGTAAATCAGTACAATTAAGTGTTTATACTTATTCGATTAAAAGCAAGTTGCTAGGCAACTTGCTTTTTTGTATGTGCTGTTTCTAAAAGCCTGTCATTGATAATATAAATATCGCGATTAACCAGCAGGTCTGACTCAGTTCTGCTAATTAAAAGCGTGAAGTTCCGCCAATGTAAAAACCATCCTCGAATGATCTGTTTGACTGGTTATCATACTTAAACTTCAGATTACGGTAACCGATGAAGATTGCCATGTTAGGGTTAAAATCATACTGTACTTTTGCACCTAATTCGGTGTAACCATCAACATCTGAAAATGATAATACAGACGGAGCATAATAAGCATCGCCATGAATCGATATCTTATTGCCTAAAGCCAATGAATAATGACCACCAACAGAAATAACGCTGCCATCAGGATTATCATCAAACCAAACTGAGGTCCATTTAGGACCAATTTCAATCGTATGAGCACCAGTCTGATGAGTCATATGCATAGCAAATTCTGCAAGCTGACCTTTTTTATCAGAATAGATATAACCCGCTTCAAGATTGCTATGAGGGTTTATATTGGCCTTTAGATTAGCTGACACGACATGTTCACTTAAACCAATAGTGATTTCGCTCGCTGTTACGCTTAAAGGTAACGTACTCGCAGCTAACGATGCCGCTAAGATAATTTTTTTCATTTGATAAACTCAGTCTTAAAGTCTTATTTTGCAGGGATTATACTGGCCAAATCCCGTTAGTCTTTAAAAATCAGTTGTATCGTTCAGGCTTCGCGCAATACACACACAAAGTTAAAACACATGGACAACAAAAAAAGGAATTTTGTTAATGATTGATACCCATTCACGATGAATTACGTATTCATTAGAGCGGGACTCATCGTGAGTGTGTAAATGAGAAAGTGAGAAAGTGAG